>DASQAY010000252.1:0-8345 GCA_035635515.1 Candidatus Eiseniibacteriota bacterium
AGCTCCCCGATGCGGCGCAGGAGCTGCCCGCGCAAGCCGGCGTCGAACGTCCGCAGGGTGCCCTGGATCACCACCTCGCCGGCGATGATGTTGGAGGCGCTCCCGCCATGGATGCTGCCCAGGGTGACGACCACCGAAGCCCGCGGCGAGGTCTCCCGGCTGGCCAGCGTCTGCAAGGCCGTCACGATGTGGGCCGCGATCACCACCGCGTCGACGGTCGCGTCGGGGATCGCTCCGTGACCACCCACGCCCCGAACCGTCAGCGTGAACCAGTCAGCGCTGGCCATCATGGCGCCTTCGCGAACGGAGACCTGGCCGGTTGGCAGTCCGGCCCAGACGTGCAGGCCGATCACCCGGTCGATTCCCTGCAGGACCCCGGCGTCGATCATCGGCTTGGCCCCGCCGGCCCCCTCCTCGGCTGGCTGGAATGCGAATCGGCAGAGACCCGGAAGCCGATCCCGGTTGACGCTCAGGCTGGCGGCCAGCTCCAGCGCGATCGCCATATGCACGTCGTGGCCGCAAGCGTGCATCACCCCGTTTCGTTTTGAACGGAACGGCAGGTCCGTGGCTTCGGTCAGCGGCAGCCCATCCATGTCGGCCCTCACCAGCACGGACCGGCCGGGCAGCTTGCCCGTGACGTCGGCGACGACGCCGGTCCCGCCGACCCGGTCTCTGAGGTTGTCCACCGGCCACCGGTCCAGAGACTCGCTGATGTACTCGGCTGTTTTGTGTTCCTGGAAGGAGAGTTCTGGGTGCGCATGCAGCTCGCGGCGAACCGTGATCAGCCTCTTTACGGTCGTGGCATCGATGTCCATCAGGTCATCGCGAAGCGACCTGGCCATCGGACTATTCTGGCAAACTGGGTTCGATGGCACGCTCGCTCGTCGAGTATCAGCGCAAGCGAGACTTCGCCAAGACGCCGGAGCCCGCCGGTCATCCTGAACCGACGGGCCAGAATCGGTTCGTGGTCCAGAAACACTGGGCCACCCGGCTGCATTACGACTTCCGGCTGGAGATGGGCGGCGTTCTCGTCAGCTGGGCGATCCCCAAGGGTCCCACCCTCAACCCGGCGGAGCGCCGGCTGGCGGCCCACGTCGAAGACCACCCGGTGGACTATTTCGATTTCGAGGGCCTGATCCCGAAAGGCGAGTACGGCGGCGGCACCGTCATGGTGTGGGATTGGGGCACCTATGAGCTGGAGGAGGCGACCACCCCAGAGGAAGCCCTGCGCAGCGGCGAGATCAAGTTCCGCCTCAACGGCCAGAAGCTGCGCGGCCGCTACGCCCTGGTCCGGACCCGTTCTGACAAGGACTGGCTGCTGATCAAGAAGCGGGACGAGGCGGCCGACCCCAACTTCGATGTCGAGTCGCTGTCGTACTCGGTCAAGACCGGGCGAACCCGGGAGCAGATCGAGGCCGGGCAGGACGCCGTCTGGTCCAGCCGCCGCGACGAGGCCGGCGGCCGCATCGACCTGGAGCAGGCCGAGCGGGCGCCCATGCCGAAGACCCTGGAGCCGATGAAGGCCACCCTGGTGGACGCGGCGTTCGACGACGATCGCTGGTTCTTCGAAGTCAAGTGGGACGGCGTCAGGGTGCTGGCCTTTCTGGACAACGGCACGACGCGG
Source organism: Candidatus Eiseniibacteriota bacterium (assembly GCA_035635515.1). Classification (GTDB taxonomy): domain Bacteria; phylum Chloroflexota; class Dormibacteria; order CF-121; family CF-121; genus CF-121. The sequence continues at coordinate 1,625 of DASQAY010000252.1, forward strand.
CTGCAAACGCGGACCGGGCACTCCGCGAATGACCGATATCCGGAGCTCGCCGGGCTATCCCGAGCGGTGAGCTTGAAGCAGGCCATCCTGGACGGCGAGGTGGTGGCCCTGGACCCGGAGGGCCGGCCCTCGTTCCAGCTGCTGCAGAACCGCGGTCGGGAGCCGGCGCCCATCCAGTACGTCATCTTCGATCTTCTCTACGCCGATGGCCGGTTACTCTTTCGAGTCCCCCTGGAGGACCGCCAGCGCCTGCTGCAGAACGTGCTCCGCCAGTCGGCGACATTCCGGGTCTCCGAACACGTGGTGGGCAGCGGCAAGAGCTTCTTTGCCGCGGCGCGCCAAAAGCGCCTGGAGGGGATCGTCGCCAAGCTCCGCGACAGTCCCTACCAGCCGGGAGTCCGCAGTCACGCCTGGCTCAAGATCAAGGCCCTGTTCCAGCAAGAGGTCGTCATCGGCGGGTTCACGGCGCCCCGCGCGGGCCGCAAGTATTTCGGCGCCCTGATCGTGGGCGTCTACGAGGATGGCCGGCTGACCTATACGGGCCACGTTGGCACCGGCTTCACGGAGCAGACGTTGAAGGCGCTCTACGCGGCCCTCAAGCCCCTGGTCCAAAAGGCGTGCCCATTTGAGGGGACGCCGCCCCGCGCCAATGAGAAACCCGCCTGGGTCAAGCCGCAACTGGTCTGCGAGGTCAAGTTCGCCGAGTGGACTCGCGACGGCCGGATGCGCCAGCCAGTCTTCCTGGGCCTGCGCGATGATGTCGATCCGCGAACCGTTCGGCGTGAGCTCGCGGGGGACGCCGCCCGCAACCGGGAGCAGGCCGAGCGGTCAGTTGGGACGCCGGCCTCCTCCACCCGCCGTGCTCGGATCGCCAGCCCGAACGGAAGCACGCCTTCCACGACGCTGAGCCAGGCCGCCGCCCGGATCGCGGCGCAGTACGGAACCAAGCTGCGCGGCGCGACCACCGCCGAGCTGGAGGCCCTCGACGCCATCAAGAAGGAGGGCGACTGGACGATCGGGGGCCGCCAGGTGCACCTGACCAACCTGGAGAAGGTCCTGTTCCCGGAGGACGGCCTCACCAAGCGGGACCTGGTCAAGTACTACGTTCAGGTCGCCCCGGTGCTGATCCCCTACTACAGTCACCGGCCGCTGTCCATGAACCCGCACCCCGACGGCATCCATGGGAAGAGCTACTGGGTGAAGGACAAGCCCGACTACGCGCCCGAGTGGATTCCGACCTTCCGCTACAACGATCAGAAGAGTGAGAAGGACTGGATCCTGATCGAGGAGGTGGCCACCCTGGCGTGGCTGGCGAACCACGCCGTGATCGATCTGCATCCCTGGTACTCGCGGGTCGACAAGCCCGAATATCCAGACTGGTCCGTGATCGATCTGGATCCGGCGGAGGGAGCCACCTTCCCGCAGGTCGTGCAGGTGGCCAGGCTCGTCAAATCCGCGCTCGACCATCTCGAGCTCAAGGCGCTGCTCAAGACCACCGGCCAGCGGGGGCTCCACATCTACGTCCCGATCGAGCGCCGCTACACCCTGGACCAGAGCCGTGAGTTCGTCGCCAAGCTGGCCAGGATGATCCAGGCCCTACTGCCCGATCTGGTGACCGAGGTCTGGGAAGTGAAGCGCCGGACCGGGAAGATCCGGATCGATTACACCCAGAACGTCATCAACAAGACACTGGCCGGCCCCTACTCGGTCCGGCCGGCGGAACACGCGCCGGTTTCCACGCCGATCAGCTGGGACGAGCTCGACGATCCCAAGCTGCGGCCCGACCGCTGGACCATCGCCACCTTGGGCGACCGGTTGCTGGAGGTGGGCGATCTGTTCCGCGAGGCGCTGACGCTGCGGCAGCGCCTGCCGAAGATCTGAGCCCATGGCCGCCGGCAAGAGCCTGACGGTTTGGCAGCAAGAGGTCGACGCATGGCTGCGACACCGCGGGCGATACTGGCAACCGCTCTCGCAGTTCGTGCGGCTGGTGGAAGAGGTGGGCGAGCTGGGCCGAGAGCTCAATCATCGGTTCGGCGACAAGCCGCGGACGCCCAAGGACGAGCCCGGGTCGGTGTCCGAGGAGCTGGGCGACATCTTGTTCATCGTGCTGCTCCTGGCCAACAGCATGGAGATCGACCTGGAGGCCGCCCTGGTCAGCGTCCTCGCGAAGTACGACGCCCGTTCCGGCCCGAGATCACCTAGGTAGACCACGCCCTCTGCACCCGTTTTCCACAGCACTTATGCACGCCATGTTCCTCCCAGGTGGAAAAACCAGGCCAACAAATGTTCTCTCTGGACGAATTCAAAACAGCGGAGTATTTTGATGCCCTTGTCGCGGCGACCGGTTCAGTTTTTTGAAACGCGCGGGGAAATCGGACATTTTAGGCGGGGAAGCCCTCCGGCGGCGGGTCGGCCTTGACACTGGCGGCACCCGGTCGTACAATGCGCCAAACCCCATATCTGGTAGAAGTGGCCTATAGCGGGCACCATATCTAGAAGGGAGGTGATCGGGGAAACCGATTGAAGGGAGGAACTCCGGCGGCGGCAGACGTCGGGCGCGCCCCAGCAAGGGCGCGGGTTCAGAGCTAGGGGGAGACGATGCTCAGGAACACGCTCAGGATGATCAACCAGCAGGACCAGTGGTTCAATCAGTTGCGCCGGGAGGAGTCGGCGCGGCGCATGCTTCGGTACTCGCTCTACCAGGCTCTCGAACAGGTTGAACGCCTCCTCGAAAGTGATGTGATGGAAGTCTCGATCGAAATGCAGGCGCGACTGCGCCGGATCGTGGAAGCCGTCGACCCGCAACTCGCCTATCGCGTCGACCAGTCCGGACCCAATGCTCTCGACATCCAGGACATCATCTTCGAGGCCCAGGATCAGCTGATCAAACAGATGCGGGCCTGACACTCTCACCTCGATCGCCTCGCCTCCTGCAGAATCGCCCGGGGCCGTTCCCGGGTGATTCTGCGTGTGGGAGCCGAAAAGGCTCCCACACCGAGCCGCCGCGGGGCGCGCATCTTGCTCGGGTCGCCTTACGTTAGAAGGCTGACCAAGTGGTCTCAGTCGGAACGCGGCGGCGAAGGCCTTGAGTTTGGCGAGCAGGTCCTCAGACCTGCGAGACAAACTCTCCGAGGCGGATAGCCGAAGTAACCTTCCTACGCCGTTAGCTGGTTGAAGTAGCGTTCTACGGTGAGCCCGTGGCGTTCCAGCTCGGCCCTGGCCAGCGCTTCGTAGCGCCGGGCGTGCCAGTCCTCCACGGGGTTACTGGAATAACGCAGCAAGCGGTGGTAGGGCTGGGTGAAGAGGGCCCGGGCCGCCAGGAACTCCATGGTCGTCGCCGTGAGCTGCGGCCGCTCGAGGGCGCGGCGGACCGTCTGGTGGATCCCCTGCATGTCGTAGACGAGGCGAACCCGACGCGGAACATAGAACACCAGGAAGATCGCGATCGGAATGGCGGCCACCATGATCCCGAGAACCAGCCCCAGCGTATGCACCGCGTTGGACCCCGCCTGGCCGGCTGAGATCATGGGATCGCCGGAATGCTGCCGCAGCAGCTCCAGCTGGTGCCGCAGCGGGTCGGAGACAAAGGGAACGCCGGTCGGGATGGCCTGCTCCAGCGAGATAAGCCAGTTGTTGAAAGTGCGGCCCGCGCCAATCACGCCCTGGGCAAGCACGTCGAGCTTGAGCACCAGCTGGTCCACCCAGCGGCCGGCCAGGACCCAGGCCGCCACCCACCCGACTAACAGGAGGTCCACAGACATCCAGAGAAACCGGCGACCGTAGACGTCAGGGTAAATGCGCATGGGTCCCCCTTGAGTTGAGTCTGATCGGGGCGAAGTCTACCCCTGATCGGATACGAGCGGAGATTATCCGGGTGCTCCGAACACCCCCACCCTGCCCTCCCCCTGAGGGGGAGGGAGACTCAGGACGATGAGAGCTGCGACCCCTGCCATCACGCTCTCTCCGTGACGGGAAGGATTCAGAAGTGCGGCTTACAGTCCTTCGAGATACTCGACGACTTCGCGGGTCAGGTGGGTTGGCGTGGAGGCCCCGGAGGTCACGCCCACCTTCTTCTTGCCTGCCAGCCATTCCGGCTTGATGTCGCGGTAGGTGTCGACCAGGTAGGCCGGCCGGTGAGCCCGCTCCTGGACAACCTGTACCAGCCGCTTGGAGTTCGAGCTCCGCTCGCTCCCGACCACGATTACCACGTCGCACTCTTTGCCCTGTTCAACGGCCGCCTCTTGCCGGTCCTGCGTCGCCCGGCAGATCTCGTTGAAGACCTCCGTCTGCGGATACTTCTCGGTGACCCGCTTGATCATAGCCGCCGTGTCCCAGATGCTGAGCGTGGTCTGGCAGGTGACAGCCAGCTTGGGGTTGGTCAACTGCAGCCGGTCGACGTCCTCCGGATCCTGGACCAGGTGGACTCGGCCAGGCGCCTCACCCACCACCCCCTCCGGTTCCGGGTGCCCGCGACGGCCGACGTAAACAATGTCATAGCCGCGCTCGGCCAGATCTTTGACCAGCTCGTGGGTGACCACCACATCGGAGCAGGTGGCGTCGACCGCGTGCAGGCCGCGGGCCGTGGCCTTCTCCTTGACCGCCGGAGCGACGCCGTGTGCCGTGAAGATGACGGTGCCGTCCTTGATCTGGTCGAGCCCGTCCAGCCGATTGTCGGCGTCCACCAGCGTGATGCCGCTCGCCTGCAGCTCATCGGTGGCGTGCGTGTTGTGGACCAGGTAGCCGAGCATGTAGATCTTCTCGCCCGGCCGGGCTTTGGCGGTTTGCTTGGCCGCGCGGATGGCCTCCACCACGCCGTGGCAATAGCCACGCGGCGTGATCTTCAGGACTTCCACGATTTCAGTCTACCCGCGGTCGAGCGTGGCAACTCCTCTCTGGCCGTGACATCGCGGTTACGGCTTCCGTCCTTCTCAGTGTGGGCGGCTATGCGCCCTGCAGAAGTTGCTCAGGCGGATCTGAGGACCGCCCTCGCAACTTCAAACCTTCGGCAGCCGAACCTGGAGACACCGCCAGCGACGCCCGCTTCGTTCGCACGGCTCCACGGACTCTCCCGCGTGACACGGCCTGCCTCGGCGTCAAGCCCTTTTCGGGCTTGACGCTATCCGATGGTGATCGGCCCGCTGGAGACGGTCAGGATCTTCAACGCCGCCAGGATGCTGAGGACAGCCAGCACCGCAATGAAGCCTCCCACCACGTACGACGCGATGCGATGGCGGGTCAGGACAGCCAGCCCGACCAGTAGCAGGATGATGGCCACCAGGATGTTCGAGAAATTGACGATGACTTTCATACGACCCTCCTTATTCCGTCTGTCTACCGGTTATTGCAGAGCCTGGTCAAGGTCCCGAATCAGATCGCCGGCATCCTCAATCCCGACCGACAGCCGGATCAGGCCGTCGGCCACGCCCCGGCTCCGCCGCATCGCCGCGGGAATGGATGCGTGCGTCATGGCGGCCGGCAGCTCGCTCAACGACTCCACGCCGCCCAAGCTCTCGGCCAGCGTGAACAGCCGCGTGCGCTCCACCACGGCGCGCGCCGCCTCCAGCCCGCCCGAGACCTCGAAGGACAGCGTCCCGCCGAACCCACTCATCTGGCGCAGCGCCAGGGCTCGCTGCGGGTGCGCGGGAAGGCCCGGGTAGAACACCCGCGTGACTTTGGAATGCGTGCCCAAGAACCCGGCCACCTGGAGGGCGTTGGCTTCGTGTTCGCGCATCCGCAGGGCCAGTGTCTTGAGCCCACGCAGGACCAGCCAGGCATCCAGTGGACCGGGCACCCCGCCCACTGCGTTCTGGAGAAAGGCGAGCTGCTGGTGCAGGTCGTCGCGATTGGTAACGACGGCACCCGCGATGACGTCGCTGTGACCGCCGAGGTACTTGGTGGCGCTGTAAACGACCAGGTCGGCCCCCAGCGCCAGTGGCCGCTGGAAGTAGGGGCTGAGGAAGGTGTTGTCGACCACCACCATCGCCCCTCGCTTATGCGCCTGCTGGCCGACGGCCGCGATATCGACCAGCTTCAGCAGCGGATTGGTGGGCGACTCGAGCCACACCATCCGGGTCTCGGCGGTCCATGCGCGCTCGAAGGCAGCGGGGTCGCCAGGATCGACAAAGCTGAAGTGCACCCCCATCGGCTCACACACCTGGGTGAAGAGCCGGTACGTCCCGCCATAGAGGTCGTCGACCGCGATCACATGGTCGCCCGGCCGCAGCAGCTGGGCGATCGCCGACTCGGCCGCCATGCCGGAGGCGAAGGCCAGCGCATGCCGGCCACCGTCGAGCGCAGCCAGGCAAGCCTCGAGGGCCGCCCGGGTCGGGTTTCCGGTTCGGGAGTATTCGTACCCCTTGTGCTGGCCGACCTTGGACTGGGCGAAGGTAGAGGTCTGATAGATGGGGACGATCACCGCCCCGGTGGCCGGGTCCGGACTTTGCCCGGCGTGGATGGCTCGGGTGGCGAAACCGAGCTCCGGCTCCACCGTCACCGGCGCGGGGCCCGATGCGCCATGAACTCCAGCAGGTCGAGGCGGGTGATGATGCCCATCGGCCGGTTGGCTTCCGACACCACGAGGGCGCCCACTCCGCCCAACAAGGCCTCGAAGGCGTCGTCGATCTGGGCCGCCGTCTCAATCATGGGGAAGGCAGTGTCCATGGCGGCGCCGACCGGGGTCTCGATCAGGTTGGGGTCGCGATACACGCGATCGAGCAGCGAC
>DASQAY010000253.1:0-7002 GCA_035635515.1 Candidatus Eiseniibacteriota bacterium
AGGCGGCCATCACGCCGCGCACGGCCGCCATCCTCAAGGTGCACGCCAGCAACTTCAAGGTGGTCGGCTTTACCGAGAGCGTCCAGCTGCCCGCCCTGGCCGGCCTGGCGCACACCCACGGTCTTCTCCTCCTGGAGGACCTGGGGAGCGGGGCGCTGCTCGATACCGGCGAAGCGGGCCTGGCTTCGGAGCCCACCATCCAGCAGAGCGTGGAGGCGGGCGTCGACCTGGTGGCCTGCAGCGGTGACAAGCTGCTAGGCGGACCGCAAGCGGGGCTGCTCCTGGGAAAGACCGGCCTGGTGGCGCAGGCGCTGCGCCATCCGCTGGCCCGGGCGGTCCGGGTGGACAAGATGACGCTGGCGGCGCTGGCCGCCACCCTGGACCTCTACCTGCGCCAGGGTCCGACCCCGGTACCGGTGTGGGAAATGCTGCGCACCACCCCGGCGGACCTGGCGGTCCGTGCCCGCCGGCTGGCCGAACGGCTGACATCTGCCGGGGTGGAGGCGGAAACGCGCGAGAGCACGTCCACTGCCGGCGGTGGCTCGCTGCCGGGGGAGCAGCTGCCCACCACCGTCGTGGCCATCCTCGCCAGCCGGCTGGCGCCGGCCAGGCTGATTGACCGGCTGCGCGCCCAGGAGCCGCCCGTGATCGCCCGCATCGAATCCGATCGGGTGGTGCTCGACCCGCGCACCGTCCTGCCCGATGAGGACGAACCGCTCCTCCGCGCCGTGATCGCCGCAGTTCGATGACGGATCCCGCGCCGGCGGCCTATGTGGTCGGGACCGCCGGCCACATCGACCATGGCAAGTCGACCCTGGTCAAGGCGCTCACCGGCATCGACCCCGACCGCCTGGAGGAGGAAAAGCGGCGCGGGATGACCATTGACCTGGGCTTTGCCTACTTCGACCTGCCCAGCGGGCGGCACGTCGGGATCGTCGACGTCCCGGGACACCAGCGCTTTCTGAAGAACATGCTGGCCGGCGTGCACGGCATCGATGCCGTGCTGTTCGTGATCGCGGCCGACGAGGGGCCCATGCCCCAGACGCGGGAGCACCTGGCCATCGTCGATCTCCTGGGGGTGGAGCGCGGGGTCATCGTGCTGACCAAAACGGACCTGGTCGAACCCGAGTGGCTGCAGCTGGTGAGCGATGAGATCCGGGGATTGCTGCGCCCCACCCGGCTGCGCGACAAGCCGCTGGTGCCGGTGTCGAGCACGACCGGGTCGGGACTGGAGGAGCTCAAGCAGGCCCTGGACGCGGAGCTTGCGGGGACCCCGCCCCGGCCCGACACGGGCCGACCCCGGCTTCCAGTCGACCGATCGTTCGCCATGGCCGGGTTCGGCACCGTTGTCACCGGCACGTTGATCGGGGGCAGCCTTCGCGTCAACGACGAGCTGGTGGTGCTGCCCAAGGGCCGTCGCGTCCGGGTGCGCGGCCTGCAGCAGCACAACCGGGATGTGCAAGAAGCGCGTCCCGGGAATCGGACCGCCGCCAACCTGGTTGGGGTCGACCGCCGCGAGGTCGGTCGGGGCGACGTTTTGGCCCCACTCGGTCAGCTGAAACCCACTCGACGGATCGACGTCCAGGTCACCGTCCTCGAGGGACCGCAGCCCGTCCGCCATCGAGACCGTTTGCTTCTGTATCAGGGCACGGCCGAGGTCCCGGTCGAAACCATCCTGCTGGATGCCGACGCGCTGGAGCCGGGGGCGGTCGGATGGGCCCAGCTCTACGCCCAGACCCCGGTGGTAGCGGTCGCCGGCGACCACTTCATCCTCCGCCGGCCGGCCCCCCCGGCGACCGTGGCCGGCGGGGTGATCGTGGACGTGTCCCCCCGCCGTCACCGCCGCCACGACCCGCAGGTGCTGGCCGATCTCGGCCGCCGCCGGACGCAGGACCCGGTGGCAGCGCTGGTCTCCGAGCTGGCCAAACACCCGCATGGTCAGCGGCGGGAGGATCTGGTGAAGGCCATCGGCGCAGACCGCGACGCCGTCGACCGGTTGACCAGAGAGGCCGGCGCCGTCGAGCTAGGCGCCTTCGTGGTGGGGGGCGATGCCTACCGGCGGCTGGTGGATCGCGTGACCCACGCGCTGGCCGAGTATCATGCCGCCCATCCGCTACGTCCGGGAATGAGCCGTGAGGAACTAAAGAGCCGGACGGGCACGCCGGCGGGGCTGTATGCGGAGGCGATCGCCCGCATGGGTGCTGACGGGATCGTGCTCGAGCGGGGCGCGGAAGTCTTGCTGCCCGGTCACGTGCCGCAGCTGGGGCAGGGCGAGGCCGCCAGAGTGGCCGCCGCCCAGCGCGAGCTGGCCACCGCCGGGTTCGCCCCCCCGCCGTTGTCGGAGCTCGTGCGGCGGCATGGCCTTACCCCCGAACAGGTCCAGTACCTGGTGAGCACGGGTGAGGTGGTCCGGGTGGCGGACGATACGGCCTTCGGTCGGGAGGCCTATGACCAGGCGCTGGCCACCATCCAGGCCTACTTACATGCCCATCAGCGGATCACCGTGGCCGAAGCCCGCGACCTGCTGCAATCCAGCCGCAAGTACGTGCTGCCCTTGCTGGAATGGCTCGACACCCAGAAGATCACGCGCCGGGTGGGCGACGACCGTATCCTGAGGACCTAGTGTCACTCGTGGACGCCCGCTGGCTGGTGGCAACCGCCGTGGTGGTGGCCAGCTGCGGGTCCCCGCCGCCAGCGGCGGCGCCGCTGCTGGATGCCACCAGTCATCGGATGCTGGGGCTGCACAGCTTCCATTTCGGGCTGCGAGCCGAGGGCGAGGCCCAGCATCCACCCCTGGTGCAGGACGCGGAGGGCGATGTCCGGCCGCCCGACGTCTCGGCGAAAGCCGACCTTCGCCAGGGAGAAGTGCTGCTGGAGGTCGATCTGATCGTGGTGGGCGCTGCGGCCTACCTCAAGTCATTCACGGGCGGCTGGCAGCAAACCAGCCCGGGTCAGCTGGCCCGCTACTTCGATGTGTCCGCGCTCTTCAGTCCCGATGCCGGTCTGTTCGCCGCCCTGCCGCACACGGTCTCCCCGGCCACGGGGAAGCAGAGCTCGGTCAGCGGTCATACGACCTACCAGGTTTCCGGGCAGTTGCCGGCCGACGTGGTTCACCGGGTGCTGCCGCTGGCTGCCCAGGTCGGCACGTATCCGGTTCAATACTGGATCGAGCCCAGCACCAACAGCCTGTGGCAGGCCAGCCTGCGCGGGCCGCTGTTCGACGCCTCGCCCTCGTCCATCACGTTCAGCTTTTCTGCCCTTGACCATCCAGTTACGATCACCCCGCCTGCCCTCGGGTAACCGCGCCGTCCTGCTGGGGCTCACCAGCGCCGGGCTCTTTTTGGGCGCCCTGGACGCCTACGTGGTTGTCGCCGCCCTGCTGCCGATGCTGACCGCGGTGCACATCCCGGTCAACCACCTGGAGCGGGCCACCCCCATCATCACCGGATTCCTGCTCGGCTACCTGGCGGTGATGCCGCTCAGCGGCGGACTGTCGGACCGTTTCGGGCGTCTGCGCACCTTCGCCGCCGCGCTCATCCTGTTCGCCGCCGGATCGCTGGTCACTGCCACCGCGAGCACGCTCTCGGCCGTCGTCATCGGGCGGCTGCTGCAAGGGGCGGGCGGCGGCGCCCTGGTGCCGGTGGTGCTGGCCCTGGCCGCCGACGTGTACACCGGCAACCAGCGGAGCCGGGTGCTGGGGTGGGTCGGCGGGATCCAGGAGATCGGCAGCGTGCTGGGCCCCCTGTGGGGCGGCGTGCTGGCGGCATCCTGGGGCTGGCGCTGGATCTTCTGGCTCAACCTGCCGGCGGCGGGACTGATCCTCTGGTCGCTCTGGCCGCGGGTGCGGGAGCGCCCGCCGGTGCAGGGCCCGGCCGATGTGGACTGGCCGGGCGCGGGCCTGGCCGCGGCCGGGCTAGCGCTGCTGACCCTGGCCCTCTACGCCGCCAACCCAATCAAGAGTCCCGTCGGATCGGGCTTCGTGTGGCAATTCCCCGCCGCGATCGTCTTTTTCGTCCTGTTCGTGCTCCGCGAGCGCCGGGCGCCCCATCCGCTGATCGATGTTCGCTACTTCACGGATGGCCGCTTCGCTGGCGCGGCGGCGACCAATGCCATCGCCGGTGCCGCGCTGATGGTCGCCCTCGTCTACATCCCGCTGCTGGCGGAGGCCCCCACCGTGTTCAACATGAACTCGAGGCAGGCCGCCTGGCTGCTCTTCCGCCTGATGATCGGGATCCCAGTGGGCGCCGTGTTGGGTGGCCTGATTGCCTCCGCCCTCGGCAGCTGGCGGGTGGTGGCGGCCGGTGGCCTGCTGCTGAGCGCCCTCGGTTTTCTGTTTCTGTCTCGCTGGGACCAGACGGCCCTGCAAGCGCACCTGGCTGTTTTCCGGGCGGCCGACCTGCAGCTGTTGATGACCGGCCTGGGCCTGGGCCTGCTGATTGCGCCGGTCAGCGCGGCGCTGCTCGACGTCGTGGGCGAGGCGCAGCGCGGCGCCGGCGCGTCGACGCTGGTGCTGATGCGGCTGCTTGGCATGCTGATCGGCTTCAGCGCCCTCGCCGGATTCGGCCTGCACAGCTTCTTCCAGGCGACCGCGCACCTGCAGCCGCCTATCCCGGGCTTCGGTGTCGACTACGCCGTGCGCCTGGTGCAGTACGAGATACGCTTGCGCCAGGCCATCCTGGATGAGTATCACGTCATCTTCCGGACGACGGCGCTGCTCTGCCTCGCGGGTGCCGCGCTGGCGGCCCTGACGCTCCGCCGATCAAGGCCGCGGCCCGCGTGAGCGGCTTCATCGGTATCGACGTGGGCGGGACCCAGCTGCGTGTGGCGGTGGCCGACGCACGCGGCACGCTGAAGAGCGTGATTCGCCAGGACACCGAGGCTCGCCGCGGGCCCGACCACGTGATCGATCGCATCGTGGAGACCATCGACCAGGCGCTGGCCAAAAGCAAGCAAGGCCGGCGCGGCGTGACGGCCATTGGCATCGGGCTTCCCGGCCCGCTGAACGGGGCCACCGGGATGGTGTACTCGCCGGCCAACCTGCCGGGATGGCACAACGTGCCCCTCAGCAAGATCCTGACCCGGCGGACCGGCATCAAGACGTTCCTGGAACACGACGCCAGCCTGGCGGCCTTCGGTGAGTGGCGGCGGGGGGCGGGCAAAGGCCGGCGGCACATGGCGTACGTCACAGTGAGTACCGGGATCGGGGCCGGGCTCATCCTGCACGGCCAGCTCTACCGGGGAGCGGGGGGCATCGCCGGCGAGCTGGGTCACATCGTGATCCAGCCCGGTGGTCCTCTGTGCACCTGCGGCAACCGCGGCTGCCTGGAGGCGCTGGCCAGCGGCACCGCCATCGCCCGGATGGCGAGAGAGGCGCTGGCGGGCCGCGCCCGCACCACCCTGCGCGGCGTCAGCGGACCAAACCGGCCCGACGCGCGCGATGTCAACCAGGCGGCCAAGCGGGGCGACGTGGTCGCCCGGCGGGTGCTCGAACAGGCTGGCACGTCTCTTGGCGTCGGACTGGGGACGCTGGTCAACCTGCTCAACCCCGAGCTTATCCTGCTGGGCGGAAGCGTCATGAAGGCCGGCAGCCTGATCCGAACCCCGATGCGGGCGTCGCTGCTGGCCTCCTCCTGGGAGGCCGCTCGCTGGGGGTTGCGAATCGTTCCGCCGGCGCTTGGTCAGGACGTGGGGCTGATCGGCGCCGTCGAATGGGCGCGCTACAACGTATGACGCCGCGGATCGAGCCGCCGGCGCTGCCCAGCATGGAGCCGCTGTTTGCGGTTATCCGGGAGGAGTCGGCGCGGCGCAAGACGCGGGCGCTGGTGGTGGGCGGCTACGTGCGCGACCGGCTGTTGGGCGGCGAGCGCGCGCGTCAGATCCGGGAGGTCGACATCCTGGTGGAGGGCGGGCAGGGGTTGGAGCTGGCGCGGGCGACGGCCCTGCGCATGGGGGCAAATCCGCCGGTGGTCTTCGAACGCTTTGGGACGGCGCACGCGCGCATCGGCGACCTCGACGTGGAGTTCGTCTCCACCCGGGCGGAACGATACGACTCGCGGAGCCGCAAGCCGGAGGTGCGGCCGGCCACCCTGGAGGAGGACGTCATGCGGCGCGACTTCACGGTCAACACGCTGCTGATGGACTGGGACGGCACCGTCCTTGACCTGACCGGGCGCGGACTGAAGGACCTGGCGGAGCGGCGCATCGTCACCCCCCTCGATCCCCGGGCCACCTTCGACGAGGACCCGCTGCGCATGCTGCGCGCGGTCCGGTTTGCCACCGTCCTGCGCTATGAGCTGGACCCGGCCGTGGCTAGCGCGATTCGGGAGGCGGCCGCCCGGCTGGGGCCGCCCGTGGTCTCCATGGAGCGCATCCGCGACGAGCTGCGCAAGCTGCTGCTGGCGGAGGACGTGGAGCGCGGCCTGAAGCTGCTGGATCAGACCGGTCTGCTGGTCCGTATCCTGCCCCAGCTCGAGCCCGGCAAGGGCGTGGAACAGGGCGGTTGGCACAGTCACGACGTCTTCGGGCACGGCCTCCTTGCCGCGCAGCTGGCGCCCCCCGACCTGGTGACCCGGCTGGCCGCCCTTCTGCACGACGTCGGCAAGCCGGCCACCCGCGACGTCAAGGACGGCAAGATCACCTTCATCGGCCACCCCGAGGTGGGCGCCGCCATGGCCCAGGACGCCTTAAAGCGCCTGCGCTTCTCCAGCGACGAGATCGATGCCGTCGCCAAGCTGGTGCGGCTGCACATGCGGCCCATCCAGTACGACCCGGAGGGTTGGGAGGACAAGGCGGTGCGGCGGCTGGTGCGCGACGCCGGTCCGGAGCTGCCCGCACTGCTGGCGCTGGCTCGCGCCGACATGCGGGCCAGCCACTACCCGAACGTGGAGAAGATCGACCACCTCGAGGAGCGCATTCGACGATTGGATGCGGCGCAAATTAACGCCATCACCTCTCCGCTCACGGGGGAGGAGCTGATGGCGCGCTACGGGCGCCCGCCCGGGC
>DASQAY010000254.1:0-3353 GCA_035635515.1 Candidatus Eiseniibacteriota bacterium
AAGGAGACCTCCGAGCTAGCCTGGCTGGGACTCGGTCCGCGACGTCGGGACGGGCGTTTCTTCGACCTTCGGCGGTTCGGCGGTAACCGAGGGTTCTGGAGCGACCGCCGGATCGGCCGCTTCGGCCTTCGGCGGTTCGGAGGTGACCGGGGGTTCTGAAGCGACCGCCGAATCGGCCGCGACGGCTGGCGCTGGCGCCATCGCCTGCGGCCGCCGCAGCAGATAGGCCAGGAGCGGGAGGCTGACCGCGAGCACGATCAGGGCCGTGACCTGGGCCTGCTTGAGACCGCCCAGGATGACGATGTTGTCGCGTAGGAAGAAGATGAAGAACTGGCTGACGGAGTACAGGGCCACGTACAGCAGAGCCAGCACCCCGTCGGGCTGCACCCGCTTGCGGATCGTCCATAAGAAGATGAATAACACCAGGGCGATCAGCAGCTCGTACAGGCTGGCGGGTTGGACCGCGACGTTGCGGGGGCCGAAGGTGCTGGGGTTGGTGTACACGAACCCCCATTTGCCATTGGTCGGGTAGCCGACGATGTCGCCGTTGATGATGTTCCCGACCCTTCCGATGGCCTGTCCCAGGGTCAGGCCCAGGACCCCTACGTCGGCGAGCTTCCAGAACGGCAGTTTGAACACCCAGGCCGACGCCAGCAGGGCCAGCCCGCCCGCGAAGATGGCGCCGTAGAAGGCCATGCCGCCCTGCCAGACCGCCAGGATCTGGCCGGGGTGGGCGAGGTAGAAGCCCGGCTGATTCTGGACCACGTAGTAGAGCCGGCCGCCGAGCACTCCGAAGGCGGCGATGATCAGCGCCACGTTCATCAGGCGGTCCGGGTCGAGCCCGCGCCGGGCCGCCTCGCGCAACCCGACCTGGATGCCGGCGTAGAGGCCGATCGCGATCATGATCCCGTACCAGTGGACCTTGAGGGTCCCGATGGTGAAGGCGACGGGGTCGATCCCGATCTTGATCAGCATGGAATGTCAGTATACGGACCGACTTCGCCTACGCTTTGAAGAGCCATGCGTCGCGATCGGCCGTCGTTCACCGATGAGATCAAGGCCGAGCTGGCGGGCCTGCAGCCGGCGAAATCGTGCTGCAAGGACGCCGAGCTCGACGCCATGATCCGGGTTCTGGCAGCCAACCAGAACGGCCGCGTTCGGCTCCGCTTGCCCCGCAATCCCATCGCGCGAGCAGTGGTTCAGCTGGCCCGCGATACCGGCGGCCAGGTTCATGCCGTGCGCAAGGGGACCACCGGGCGCCGGCCCAGTTACGCGGTGGAGCTCTCCCCGGGCCCCCCGGCGCGGACCGAGGGGATGTGCTGCGCCCGGGCGGCCCTGCGCGGCCTGTTCCTGGCCCGTGGGGTGATTGCCGAGCCGGGCAGGGCGTACCACCTGGAGATTGCCGTCCCACCGGCGGAGCAGGCGGCCACGGCCTCGGTGCTCGATCGGCTGCGGCTGCCCACCACCCGCCTGCAGCGGCGGGGCCGGGCGGTCTTCTACTTCAAGGGCGCCGAGGCCATCACCCGGTCCCTGGGGTTGATGGGGGCCAACCGGGCGGTGGTCCGGTTCGAACACGATCGGATCGTGCGGGACATGCGGGGCAACGCCAACCGCCGCGCGAACAGCGAAACCGCCAACCTGGACAAGCGGCTGCGGGTCGCGTTTGCCCAGGTCGAGGCGGTCCGCAAGCTGCAGCAGTACGAGCGATCCCTGCAATCCCTGTCGCCGGCGCTGCGGGCGACGGCCGAGCTCCGCCTGGCCCACCCGCATGCCAGCCTGCAGACGCTGGCCACGCACGCCCAGGTCAGCAAATCGGCGATCGCCCATCGCCTGCATCGATTGCTCGCACAGGCTCGCGAGAACGGTTTGTTAGACTGACCGCCGATGGGGCTGAAGGTCGGGATCAACGGCTTCGGGCGCATCGGGCGCAACGTTTTCCGCGCGGCACAAGGGCGCTCAGAATTCGAAATTGTCGCCGTCAACGACATCACCAGCCCGGCCACGCTGGCCCACCTGCTCAAGTACGACTCCATCCTCGGCAACTACAGTGGCACGGTCTCCGCTGACGGCGACCACCTGGTCGTGGACGGCACGCCGGTGAAAGTGTTTGCTGAGCGAGATCCCGGTGCGCTTCCCTGGCGCGACCTGGACGTCAGTATCGTGATCGAGTCGACCGGCCTGTTCACGGACGCTACCAAGGCGCGTGCGCACATCGACAAGGGCGGCGCCCGGAAGGTGATCATCTCAGCGCCGGCGAAAAACGAGGACGTCACGCTGGTGCTGGGCGTCAACGAGAAGCGTTACGACCCGAAGCAACACCATGTGGTGAGCAACGCCTCCTGCACGACCAACTGCCTGGCGCCGCTGGCCCGGGTCCTCCACGAGAGCTTCGGCATCGAATCCGGGATCATGACGACCATCCATTCGTACACCAGCGACCAGCGCTTGCTGGACGCGCCCCACGACGACCTGCGCCGGTCCCGAGCCGCGGCGCTGAACATCGTGCCAACGAGCACGGGGGCGGCCAAGGCGATGGGCCTGGTCATCCCCGAATTGAAGGGCAAGCTGCACGGCATGTCGCTGCGGGTCCCGACCCCGAACGTCTCCCTGGTGGACTTCACGTCGATGTTTCGGGACAAGGTCTCCGCCGAGACCATCAACGAAGCCCTCCGGGAAGCCGCGGCTAGCGACCTCAAGGGCATTCTCACCGTCACCGAGGAGGCGCTGGTCTCGACCGACTTTCGCGGGAATCCCTTCTCCTCGATCGTGGACGCCCTGTCCACCATGGTGGTGGGCGACCGGCACGGCAAGGTGCTGTCCTGGTACGACAACGAGTGGGGATACTCCTGCCGGGTGGTCGACCTCGCCGCCTTCATGGGCGAGCGCCTGAACTGATCCCGGCCACCGGTTTCCAGAAGGCCACCATTCGGGACCTCGACCTCGCAGGGAAACGCGTCCTCGTGCGCGTGGACTTCAACGTCCCGCTCGAAGGATCGCGGATCGTTGACGATACCCGGATCCGCGAAGCCTTGCCCACGATCCGGGCCCTCGTTGACCAGGGCGCTCGGGTCATCCTGATGACCCACCTGGGCCGGCCCGACGGGACAGTCGACGACGCCTACCGGACCACGCCCCTGGCCGCCAGGCTGGCCGAACTGCTCGGCCGGCCCGTGCGACACCTGGATGACAGCGAGGGACTGGCCGTGGAGCAGGCAATCGGCCAGATGCAGGATGGCGACGTGGTCATGCTGGAGAATGTTCGATTTCATCCGGGCGAGACGCGCAACGACCCCGAGTTCGCCAAGCAGCTAGCGTCGCTGGGAGACGTATTCGTCAACGATGCCTTTGGGACG
>DASQAY010000255.1:0-5342 GCA_035635515.1 Candidatus Eiseniibacteriota bacterium
CCGCCTTATCGGCCGCCTTGTCCGCCGTCCGAGCAGCCTTATCGGCCGCCTTCTCAGCGGTCCGCGCCGCCTTGTCGGCGATGGCATCGGCCTTGGCCGCGTCCGACCGGGCCTCGCCAGTGGCGCTGGCCACCAGGCTGACCGCGTCGCCGCGCGCCTCACCGGCAAGCGATTTGGCCGCTATGACCGCTTTCCTCACCGCGTCGCCGTGCGTGTCCGCGGCGGCTGCCGAGATCAGACCCACCCCGAACAGGGCGGCCACTCCCAGCACAATCGGCTTCGTCACCCTATGCATTCGCTATACGCCTCCTCGTGAAAAGGGATTTCCCCTGAGTGAAAACGCACGGGAGCCAATCTACATACGGCTGAGCTCAAACCGGGATCAGGTCAGATATGAAACGGGGTGGGCTAGCGCCCGGTGAATTCGGGCTCTTGCTTGGCAAAAAAGGCCATGATGCCGGCCAGAGCGTCTTCGGTGACCGCCACCCGGCCGAAGTTCTCGGCCTCGACCTCGTAGCCCTTGTCCGGCCGGTAGATGCCCGTGATCAGGGCTTCCTTGATCAGCCGCAGTGCCACCGGCGCCCGCCTGGCCAGCCGCGCGGCCCGCGCCCCGACCGCCTCCGCAAAGCCGTCCGGGGGCAGCGCGGCATGCACCAGGCCGATGGCGGCCGCCTGCGGTGCCTTCAGCCGGGTCCCCTCGTAGAGGAGCTCGGTCGCCCGCGCCAGGCCCACCAGGCGTGGCAAGCGCTGGGTGCCGCCCCCGCCCGGGATCAGCCCCAGGGTGACCTCGGTGAGCCCGATGCTGCTGCGGCCGTCGTCGACCATCAGCCGGAAGTCGCAGGCCAGCGCCAGCTCACACCCGCCGCCCAGAGCGTGGCCGTTGATCGCGGCGATGACCGGTTTGGCGAAGCGCTCCAGCTCCCCGAAGGCGGCCTGGCTGCGGCGAGACAGCTGGGCGATGCGCTCCAGGGAGGACGGATCCTCCCGGTTCACACCATCTTCGCCCGCCATCATCTTGATATCTGCGCCGGCCATGAAGTACCCGGGGATGGCGCTGGTCAGGACCACGACGCGGGTCGCATCGTCATCCTTCAAGCGGGCGAGGATGCCGACGAGCTCCTCCTGGAGCTCGGGGACCAGGGCATTCACCGGCGGCCGGTTCATGGCGATGGTGGTGACCAGGTCGGCGGTGGAGACGTCGAGCAATCCCATCAGAAAGTGAACAGGTCCATGCCGCCCATCACCGGCAGGGCGACGCCGGTGATATACCCCGCCTCGGGCGAGCAGAGGAAGGTGATGGCCGCCGCGATGTCATCCGGCTCTCCGGCCCGGCGCATGGCCGTCCGGCTGATCATCCGTTCATTCATGTCTGCCCGTCCCATCTTGAACGCCTCCGTCCCGATGATGCCGGGGACGATGGCGTTGGCCGTGATGCCGTAGCGCGCGCCTTCCAGGGCCAGGGTGCGGGCCAGCCCAATCAGGCCCGCCTTGGTGGTCGAGTAGCTGGCCTGGCCGAAGCCTCCCATGGTGCCCGCAATGGATGCCATCATGATGATCCTCCCCCATTGGCGCTCGCGCATGTGCGGCCACACCGCCTTGGAGCAGTTGTAGGCGCCAGTCAGGTTGACCTTGAGGTCTCGGTCCCACAGGGCATCCTGCTGCTTCTCGATGGCGGCCACATGGTCCAGCGTCCCGGCGTTGTTGACCAGGATGTCCAGGCTGCCGAAGTCTTTGACCACCTGGTCGACGACGGCCTTCACCTGGTCGCGGTTGGTCACATCCATCTTGACGGCCGCCGACCGGCGCCCCATGGCGCGGATCTCGTTGGAGGTCCGCTCCGAATAGACGGCGTTCTGCGACGTCATCACTTGCGCCAGGACGCTGCCGGAGGCTTCGGCGGCCTCTTGCAAGCCGGGATCGCTCTCGATCAGGATGTCGGTCACCACCACGTCGGCGCCGGCACCAGCCAGCGCCAGGCAATCGGCCCGCCCCAGGCCGCGCGAGCCGCCGGTGACCAGCGCCACCTTGCCCGACAGATCGAACATCAGCTCGCCTTCCGGACCAGTGGCTTGGCGTCATCCCGCGTCAGTGGCCGCCGCTCTCCCGAGATAGCCCGGGTGATGACCAGCCGCTGGATCTCCGAGGTCCCTTCCCAGATCTGATAGATCTTGGCGTCGCGCATCCACTTCTCCACCGGGTACTCGCGGATATAGCCGTAGCCACCCAGGATCTGGACCGCGTCCAGGGTGACCTGCATGCCCATGTCGGCCGCAAAGGCTTTGGCCATGCTGCCCTCGGCGCGGGTAAAGAGCATGCCCCGCTGGGACATCCAGCCGGCGCGCCAGGCCAGCAGCCGGGCCGCGTCGATGTTGATCGCCATGTCGGCCAGCTTGAAGCCCACACCCTCGTGCTTGATGATCGGCTTGCCGAAGGCGACCCGCTGGGTGGCGTAGTCGAGGGCGAATTCGTAGGCGGCGCGGGCGATGCCGATCGAGCCGACCGCCACCGCCGGGCGCGAATGTTCGAGCATGAGAAGCGCCCCCAGGGCGCCCGGCCCGGCCTCGGGATCGCCCGGTTCACCGCCGAGCCGGTTCTCAACCGGCACCAGGCAGTCCTCCAGGATCACCTGGGCGGTGTGCGACGCGCGAACGCCGAGCTTCTTCTCCTTGCGCCCCATCCGTAGGCCCGGGTTTCCCTTCTCGACCACGAAGGCCGCGATCCCGGCCGGGCCCAGGCTGCGGTCGGTGGTGGCAAAGATGACGTGCAGGTCGGCGATGCCACCGTTGGTGATGAACTGCTTGGTGCCGTTGAGGACGTAGCCGCGCTCGACGCGGGTGGCGGTGGTCTGGATCGCCATGGCGTCGGAGCCGGCTCCGGGCTCGGTCAGCCCCATGGCCCCGATCAAGGGAGTCTTGGACGTGCAGAACTCGCCGATCCAGCGCTTCTTCTGGGCCTCACTGCCGGTGGCCAGAATGGCCATGGCCGCCAGGCCGGTGCTGGTGATGGCGACCGCGATCCCGGCACAGCCCCAGTGCAGCTCCTCGGCGATCAGCATGTTCGAGATCGGGTCCAACCCGCCGCCGCCGTAGGCTTCGGGCATGGAGGCCACCGGGGTCAATCCCAGCTCGTGTGCCTTGTTCAGGACCGGCCACGGGAACTCCTCCGTCTCGTCATAGTGGGCCGCCACCGGCCGGATCTCCTTCTCGGCAAACTGGTGGGCCAGCGCGCGGATCTCCTCTTGCTCTCGGGTCAGGGTGAAATCGAGTGCCATCTCAGTTCTCCTTCTCCGTGGCGAAGTCCACTTCGGCCACACCTTTGTTGAAGACTTTCTCGCCTTTCTGGTTCTCGACGCGCACCTCGACCGTAAGCCTGCGGGCGTCGGCGTCCTTGGCGACCACGGTGCCGGTGCAGCGAAGCTCGTCCCCGGGCAGCACCATGCCGCTGAACCGACCGTGGAACCCCGCCATCCGGCGGCGGTCACCCAACCAGTCGGTGACCAGCTGGGCCCCGAAGGCCATGGTCAGCATCCCATGGGCGATGACCCCCGGAAGCCCCACGGAGCGGGCGAAGACCTCGTCCAGGTGGATCGGGTTGCGGTCTCCGGAAGCCTCGGCATAGGCCCGGATCTGCTCCACCGTCACCGTCTTGCGGAGCTCGGGGAGGGATTGGCCGACCTGGATCCGTTCGAAAGCGGGGATCACGCTGGGTTCGCGGCTCATGGTTTCCTGATGATGAACAAGGTGGTGGCGGCCGACACCGGGCGGCCCGCGGGGTCGCTGGCCGCCAGCTCAAAGGTGACGAACTCCATCCCTGCCCTTTCGTTGATGGCCGTGATGCGGCCCTCCGCCGTGATGCGATCCCCGGGCTGGACCGGCCGGTGGAAGCGGAAGCTCTGCTCGGCGTGCACGAGGTGGGCCACGTCCAGCGCCACCTCCTGGTCCGACCAGAGCTGCCATATGGGGCCTGAGCCATAGACCATCGCATAGGTGGGTGGGGCGACCAGCTCTCCGTCCTCCGCCAGGTCGCCGATGGCCTGCATGAAATCCCGGATGGACGCTTCCGTCACCTCGAAAGGGGCCGACTCGTAGCGGCGGCCGACGAAGCGATGGTCGGTCATGGTCAGTTCAGGAGTCCCTGGAGCTTCATGGCCAGGGCCATGTCGCCCTTAACCTTCAGCTTCTGCTGCATGAAGGCAGTCACGGCGTTGAGCTTGCCAGTGGCAATGTTCATCCAGTCCTCGGTCGACGCCACAAAGGTGGTGTTGGGCGATTCGGCTGGGCCCGAGTCCAGGGTGAGCTGGCCGTCCTGGATCCGCAGCGTCCAGCTTTCGCCGGTCAGGTCGAACTGGTAGGTGGCATTCAGGCCCTTGATCTTGTCGGGTTTGGCGGCAATGCGCTTCTCGATTTCGGTGAACACTTCGCGGGCGTCAGGCATGGGAGGCCTCCTTAGGCTGATGGGTGACTCCGTGTAAGAACAAGGCGGCGCCGGCACGCGCCAGTTCGTCGGGCCGCTGGTCGCGTGCGCCAGGGTGAAAATGCCGCCAATAGGCGAGCTGGCTCGCCATCCCGATCAGGGCAAAGGCCGCCACCTCGGGGTCGGCGATGCCGGCGGCCTCGAAGGTGGGCCGGAATCCCTCAACCAGCGTCTCATGCAGCTGCCGCTGGCCGGCTTCAAACGCCGGGTCGATGCCCAAGCCCTCGACCTGCAGGCGCCGGTTCCAATCGCGGTATTCGTCGTAGAACTCGAAATAGGCGGTGAGACCGGCCGCCACTTTGCGCGCCGGATCCTGGTGCTCCCGGGTGGCCCAGTAAATGCGCCGCCGCAGCAGGGTGGCCATTTCCTCCTGGAGGGCGGCGAAGACGGCCTTTTTGTCCGGGAAATAGAGGTAGAACGCCCCCTGGGAGAGGCCCGCCGCCTGGACGATCTGGCTGACCGTGGTGGCGTGGTACCCGTGGCGCTCGAAGACCCGGCGGGCGGCGTCCAGCAGCTGGCCGCGCCGGATCCACTGCCGCTCGGTAGTGGGGAGGGACGCCGGGCTCCTCGATATGACTGACACGTCAGTCACAAATGTAGCAGCTATGCCTGGGTTCCGCCAGGCACCCCGGCGCTACCCGTGATCAACACGAAGACGAGCTGCGACAGGCTGCTCGGCCTGCTCTGGCTGGTCATGATCAGGGCGGTGATCGGTCCCAGCCGGGCCGCCACGTTCCGGTCGTAGTCGCGCTGGGCGCTGGGGGGCAGCAGCGGGCGAGCGGCCGCGGCAATCGCAGCCATGTCCGCGTAAAACAGGCCCGCAGGGGTTGATGCCGCCTCGGCCCGGGCGGCCTGGTAATGCTCCGCGG
>DASQAY010000256.1:0-6431 GCA_035635515.1 Candidatus Eiseniibacteriota bacterium
TCGGCTCCACGCCGATTGGCAGCACCCAGGTGATCAGCGTCTCTCAGAACCGGGGCACCCTCGATGAGCTGGCGCAGTTCGTCACCGGCACCGAAACCGGCTTCTACACCATTGAGGTCGCCGGCTACAACTCCTCCTTTACCAACCGGCCGTTCCAGCTGCGCGTGAAGGAAAGCCCGGCCCCGACGCTGCCGCCGTGCCCGGCGCAGACGTTCCCATTCTCGGGCAACGCCGCCGGCACCCTGCCGGCCAGCATTGCGGGGAGCACCAAGACCATCTTCCTCGTCAACCGGAGCCGCATGGCGAACCTCTACGGCCCCAGTGCCGTGGCATCGATGCTCACCGCCCTCACCCCGGTGGCCGAACGGTCAGAAGTGCAGGGCGCGGTCCTATCGGTGGACGGCGACGCCGGCGTGCAATCGGCCTATAACGCCTGGGATCAGCAGCCCTGCGATATCAGCGCGGCGAACCGCGTGGTCCGCGCCATCAACGCGGTGGTTGCCCGGTACCGACCGAATGCGGCCGGCCTGCGTTACATCGTGATTATCGGATCGGACCAGGTGATCCCCATGGCGCGGCTGACGGACCAAACCACTATTTCAAACGAATCGAACGAAGCCCGTGACCTGGCGTTCCTGACGGCAAACGCCACCAAGGCCAACGCCCTCTATGCGGCCGAGGCGTTGGGCAACTACCTGACCGACGACCCGTACACGACGCTGGTCGAAACCCCGTGGCTGAGCCAGGAGATTTACCTGCCGACGCTGGCGGGCGGACGCCTGGTGGAGACTCCCGTCGAGATCCAGAACCAGCTGAACCTCTACATCGCGGCCGGCGGGCTCCTCAACCCGCAGTCGGCGTTCGTCAGCGGCTATGACTTCTTGACCTCCGGCTCACGCCAGGTGAGCGCTGCGCTGGCTGGTCGGGTTGGCGTGAACGCCACGACCAACTTGATCTCGGATTACCCACTGACCAATACAAACCCGCTGTGGACCAAGGATCAGCTGCTGGCCAACTACTTTGCCAACGTCCTGAAGCCCGCCGATGTGGCCAGCGTGAATGGCCATTACAACCACTGGGAGACGGAGGCCGCTAA
Organism: Candidatus Eiseniibacteriota bacterium; assembly: GCA_035635515.1. GTDB lineage: Bacteria > Chloroflexota > Dormibacteria > CF-121 > CF-121 > CF-121. The sequence goes on from DASQAY010000256.1 coordinate 1,097, forward strand.
GGGTCTCGATCCGACCGTGGCCAACCCGGCGACTGAGCTGCTGAGGACGTCGGATGTGAAGACCCAGGTGGGGCTCAACGCGCTCCTTGGAAAAGTGATCTTCACGATGGGCTGTCACGGCGGTCTGAACGTGCCAGACACGCTGCTGGCCAACTCAGATCAGCGGCTCCTCGACTGGCCTCAGCTGTACAGCCAGCAGGGCGTGGCGGCGTACATCGCCAACCTTGGCTATGGCTACGGTGATACGGCGGCAGTCGCGCTCTCAGCGCGGCTGATGGCCCTGGTGGCCCAGCAGTTTGGCAGCGACAGTCTCAGCCTGGGCGAGAAGCTGGTCAGCGCCAAGCACGCGTACTTCGACAGCATGGGTGTCTACGGCGTCTACGATGCCAAGGCGCTGCAGGAGGCGACCCTGTTCGGGCTGCCCATGTACCACCTCACCAAGACGACCGGGGTCCAGCCGCCACCCATCCCCGGCCCCACCTTCGTCACCCCGGGTGCCATCGATCCCGCTACCGGCCTGCCAACCTTCAGCGTTTCCTCAACCCCGACGCTGACCACGAACACCGTGCCGGGATCCAGTCCGGCTGCTACCTTCCTCAGTGCTGGGGATCAGACCCAGGCGACCTTCTACCGGCCGATCCAGCCTCGGCTGAATACGGACGTGACAGCCTCCGGGACCACGGCTCACGGAATTATCGTCACGTCGCTGACGACCACCGACGTCCCGAACTTCACGCCGGCCATTTCGGTGCCCACCATCGACCTGGCGGCCCATGAACCACCCCCCAACGTGCTGAATGACGTCTTCCCGGCCAACCTGGTTCGCCTCGACCGGTCCAATGTGCTCGGCGTGCCGCGGCAGCAATTCGTGCTAGTGGCCGGGCAGTTCCGGCCCGCGACCAACCCGACCGCCACCAATGGCATCGAACGCGAAGTGCAGAACCTCGGCGCCAACATCTTCTACTCGACCAGCAGCAACTTCGTGCCCCCGCTCATCCGGCAGGTGGTCGCGACCCGGAACGGGTTCAGCATCACCATCGTTGTGCGGGCCACCGATGCCAGCTCATCGATCCGGCGGGTGGCTGTCCTGTACCACCAGAAGGATCAATCGAGCTGGAACTATGCGGAGCTCAGCCCGGTCGCGGGCACGGATCAGTGGACGGCCCGGGTCACTGTCGCCACCCAGAACGACATCGAACTCTGGACCCAGGCGCAGGACGCCGCCGGGAACGTCGGCTACAGCACGGACAAGGGCTTCCTCTTCCAGTCGACGCTCACCGACCAGGTGCCGCCAGTGACCACCGCGACGGCGGTTCCCGGACCGTCCGGCTCGTCTGACGTCCAGGTCACCGTGAACCTGATCAGCGCCACCCTGACCCCGGCGGGGTCGACCACCAGCACGACCTTCGGGCCGCTGACCTGCTGGAACAGTGGCACCGTCAAGGTCAACCTCAGCGCGGTCGACGAAGCCGGCGGCCCTGGGATCCGCCAGATCACCTACTCCGTGAACGGCGGCGCCCCCGTGGTCGCCCACACGAGCATGACAACCGCCACCCTGTCGAGCCCTGGGGCCAACACCCTGACCTACTTCGCTACGGACTACGACGGGAACGTGGAGACGGCGAAGACTCTGACGGCGTTCATCGGCGCGGGCTTCTTCTGCAGCCCCGGGATCACGGCGCCGACCCTCCCGGCGCATGGGACGCTGACCTTGATCGGGATGATTTCAGTGACCTCGCAGGGATTCACGACAACGACGCCGTTCAACGTCACCTTCACGTTCTAAGGTCGGCTAGCAAGCGGTACCGAGCCCCCCTCCCCGCAAGGGGAAGGGAGAGATAGGCACCCGCCCGCAAGGGGGGGAAATAGACTCCCTCTCGCAATGACGAGACCTAGTTAGCCTCGCAAGGTGGCAATTGCCGCCGAGGCCAGCACCCAGGCCTGCCGGACGGGCCGCAGACTTCCTGTAGCCACCCGCTCGCGCCTGATTGCCTTTCGTTCGCGGAGGCTCCGCGAGACCAGCGAAACGCGCTCCGCCTCGCGCAGCAGCTCGGCCCGCCGGATGTGCGCCAGGTCACCGGAAAATGTGGTCATCGTGCACCTCCAAGCTGGAATGCTCGAAGCCTAACCCCGAACCGATGGACCCCTGTATGCCGCCCGACACCTGTGCCGGGTGCTGTTCGTCACACCGGTCCCTTGACATCTGATTCGGGCTCTCGCATAGTCGGGCGTTGAAGAGAGGAGGGAGAAGGTGGACGTGCTGGCGGCGCCGGCTGAGTCGACCGTCTGGGACGAGCTGAGTGAGCGCCTCAACCCTGCCAACTACGTCCCCCTACTGCGACCCGACCTCGTCTGGGCCCGGCTAATCAGCCGCCACGGCGAGCGATACGCGATGGTTGGCCGGGAGGGCAGCTACCTGCGACTCACGCCGGACGAGGACCGGCTGGCGAGCGCCATGGACGGCACCCGCAGCGTGGGCGATCTGGAGGCCGCCCAGGTGGAGGAGTCCGGAAAGATGGACCTCGACGGGGTCACCCAGCTGGTCGCCGACCTTCGCGAGGCGGGCTGCCTGGTCGATCCGCCTCGCGACATCTTCGAGGCCCTCCGCCGGCGGTTGCATCCGCCCAAGGGACGCCGCCGGCCCCTGACCGAGGGCGGCATCCTGATGATGCGGGTGCCCCTGCGCGGCATCGACCGCTTTGTCACCTGGATGCACGACCGGGTCGGCTGGATTTTCTTCACCCGCCCGGTCTTGGTGGCCACGGTGGTTATCACCGTGGTCGGCATCGCCGCCGCCACCAGCGAGATCCTCGCCGGCCGAGATCCTTTTGCCCCGATTGCCGGGTCTGGGATCGCCGGGCTGCTGGCCCTGGTGGTCGCCTACTACGTGGTCACCTTCGTGCACGAGAGCGCCCATGCCGTGACCTGCAAACACTACGGCGGCCGCGTCCCCGAGGGCGGCTTCCTGCTCTTCTATTTCATGCCCGCCTTCTACGTGGACGTCACCGACGCCTGGCTGCAGCCGTGGCGGCGGCGGATCGCCGTCTCCTGGGCCGGCCCCTACTCGGGCTTCATGCTGGCCGGCGTGTGTGCCATCGCGGTCTTCATCCTGCCGCCCGGCTGGCTGCTCGGCACGGTCCTGTTCAAGCTGGCCATCGTCTCCTACATCGACGACGCCTTCAACCTGATGCCGCTCCTCAAGCTCGACGGCTATTACATCCTGATGGACTGGCTGGAGGTCCCCGAGCTCCGGGAGCGGGCCATGGGCTTTATCAAGGGTCCGATGTGGCGCCAGCTGCTGGAGCGGCAGCGGTTCACCCGGCGCGAGGTCCTCTACGCCGTGTTCGGCATCCTGGCCGCCGTCTACTCGTCACTCTCCATCTACTTCGCGGTCCTCTTCTGGCTCCGGCGGCTGCGGCCCATCGTACGCCCGCTGTGGCAATCGCCGGGCTTTGTCGGACGGGCCTTCGCGGTAGTGGTGGTGGCCGTGATCTTCGTGCCGATCACCATCACCCTGGCGCGGCGTCTGTGGCGATACCAGCAGCGGCTTCGCCAGGCGCCGGCGGCGGCACGCCAGACCCTCGAGGGCATTCTCGCCCGCGAACGCTTGCGCCTGCTGGAAGACCTGGCCTTCCTGGAGAGCCTGCCGGCGCCCGCTATCGAACGCCTGGCGCGGTCGGGCCGGCTGAAGCGCTATCGCCGCGGCGACCAGGTGGTGCGGCAGGGTGACCTGGGCAGCCAGTTCTTCGTCATCGCGGGCGGGCAAGCCACGGTGCTGGTGGACGATCGCGAGGTCTCGCGCCTGGGCAGGGGCGACTTCTTCGGCGAGCGGGCGTTGCTCGGCGGCGGCCGGCGGGCGGCCACCGTCCTGGCCGAGGAGGACCTGACGGTGCTCATCTTCGAGGAGCGCGCCTTCTGGCAGGAGCTCGCCGGCACCGTCGGGTGGCAGACGCGAGTGCGGGCCGCGCTGGAGGAGCGCGAGCAACTGGCGGAGGTGGGGCTGTTCCAGGATCTCGACAGCCGGGAGCTCGACCTCCTGGCCGTCAAGCTGACAGTCTCGCCGTTCGACCGCGGCGACGCACTGGTCAGAGAGGGCGAACCGGGCGATGCGTTCTATATCGTGCGCGAGGGGACCGTGGAGGTGCGCCGGGAAGGGGTGCAGCGACGGCTGCGCCTCCTCCACCCGGGCGACTACTTCGGCGAGCTGGCTCTCCTGCACGGCACGCCCCGAAATGCTACCGTCCAGGGGGTCGAGCCGGGTTCGGTCTGGCGGCTGGGCAGCCGGGATTTCCGCGACCTGGTGGGCGGCTACCTGCGACTGGATGAGGAGATCGCGGCCACCGCGGCGTCGCGACAGGTCGGTGGCCATCGGATGCGGAGGCGATCCTGATGCAGTGCTGGGTGTGCGGCTCGCCCGCTCAGGGGATCTGCCGCTTCTGCGGACGGGCCATCTGCAAGGACGACGCCAAGACCCTGCCCTTCTTCTTGGAGGTGTTCCCCTCAAACGGGCAGCTGCTCGGCCTGGCCCTGGACGATGCCCTCTACTGCGGGGTGTGCCAGCCCAAGCCCGAGCCGGTGCCGATGGAATTCCTGGAGAAGCCCAGGGCGGAGGAGTGACGAACGACACACCTCGGATGTGATGGACGACATCGTCGCCAACCGACGAGAGGTCCATGGTAGTGGCAGCTCAGGGAAAAGGAGGTGACAGTATGGCCGAAGTCATCGGGGCCGTCAGTGAGCGGAAAAGCCCGAAGCGCATTGCGACCAAGCGGGCGGCAAGCAAACGTGTGGCCAGCAAGCGTGCAGCCAGCAAGCGCGTAGCCAGCAAGCGGGTCGCGAGCAAGCGCGTGGCCAGCAAGCGCGTGGCCAGCAAGCGCATCGCGAGCAAGCGCGTGGCCAGCAAGCGAGTCGCGAGCAAGCGTCAGGCGATGAGCAAGTCGTCGTTGTCGTAGGGGCCCTGTCGATCACGACCTGAGCGCGCTTGGGCAGCCCGGTGGCTGCCCTTTCTTTCGCCCTCGCCCGGTTATCATTCCGCCATGGACCCGGTGCAGGTCCTGTCCCGCACGGCCCTGTTCCAGGGGATCCCGCTGGAGGAACTCGAGCCGCTGGCTCCGGCCGTCAAGGTGCGCAATTACTCGGCCGGCTCGTATATCTTCCACGAAGGCGATCCGGCGAACGTCCTGTACGTCGTCGTGCGCGGCCAGGTGAAGATCGCCCGGCTGGGGTCGGCCGGCAACGAGGCGGTCTTCGCCGTGCTTCTTCCGGGGGATAGTTTCGGTGAGCTGACGCTCTTCGATGACGATCCGGTCCGGAGCATGGATGCCGAGGCGATGGA
>DASQAY010000257.1:0-5081 GCA_035635515.1 Candidatus Eiseniibacteriota bacterium
TATACGGCCGCCGACCTGCCGCGAGTGCCGTCCAACCTGACGAGCGCCATCGCAGCGCTGGAGAAGAGCCAGGTGGCGCGCGAGGCCATGGGCGACGAGGTGGTGGAGCACTACCTGCACGCGGCGCGGCTGGAGCTGAAGGCGTTCGACGGGGTGGTCACCGACTGGGAGCTGCGGCGCAACTTCGAGCGAATTTAGTTAGCCATGAGTCAGAAAGCCGCTGCCCTGGAGAACCCGCCGGCCAACATCTACGAGTCCGCCGGCCAGGTGACCGTGGCCATCCCCCTTCCCGGAACCCACGCTGAAAACGTCGAGGTGCTCTTGCGCAAGGATCGATTGAGCGTCCAGGCCGAAGCCCGCTACCCGCAGGCGCAGCAGCACTACCTGCAGCACGAGTGGCAGGTCGGCACGTTCCAGCGCGAGGTGCGGTTGCCACGCTCGGTGCACGCGGAGGGCGCCAAGGCGCTGCTGTCCCATGGGGTCCTGACGGTGTCGCTGCATGAGGGCGACTGGACTGGGCCGGCCGAGGTCCAGCTCTCGGTCGCCGAGATCGCGGGACACTGATTTACAGAAGCTCTCCCAGGCAGTAGGATTGCGGCGTCCCAGATCCTGGGACGCCCATTGGGAAGGAGGGACTGTATGGAGTTAGACCTGGACCAACTCGAACGACTCGTGATGACCGGCCGCATGAGCCGCCGACAGCTGATTCGGCATCTGCTGGAGGCCGGTGGGGTGGCGGCGCTGATCGGTCCGGGCGCGGCGCTGCTGGCCGCCTGTGGCCAATCTACCCCAAACAATGCCGGCGGGCCGGTCCCGTCCGGCTACCCGGCGATCAACAACAGCATCACCGGGAACAAGATCACGCTGCAAGTGCTGCTGGCCGCGGACTACTACAACCAGAAGCCGTTCGTCGACCTCTTCGCCGCCTTCATGGCGGCCTATCCCAACATCAACATCCAGGTCTCGAACGCGGTGTGGGAGGATATCCCCACCAAGGTCAAGACCGCCGCGCTGGGCGGGGTGCCGGTCGACGTAGCGCACCAGCACGCCTTCGTGTATGGGCACATCGGCGTGGCCGAACCGGTCGATGACCTGTGGGCCAAGTGGGGCAAGGTCGGTAATTTCCTCCCCAACTCCTTGCAGGACGTCACCTGGGCGGGAAAGAAGTACGGCATCCCGCTCGACGTGAATTGTCTTTTCACGTATTACAACAAGGACCTGTTTGACCAGGTCAAGGCGACCTACCCCACGGCCACGACCACCTACACGCAGCTGCTCGCCGAGCTGCTGAAATTCAAGGGCCAGTCGGTCAAGGCCATCGGGTTGAGCAACGGCGCCTGGGGGAACTCCGGCCTGGCCCGGGCCAACGGGGGCGACCTCCTCAAAGGCGACGAGACGGGCGTCCAGATCAACAACGCCAATGTGGTCGCGGCGCTCAAGTGGAACAGCGAACTGGGCTGGAAGTACGGGGTGGGGACCAGCCCCGCGCCGACCAAGCGCCAGGACGAACCCGGCTTCCTGTTCAAGGCCAAGCAGGTCGGGCTCCTGTTCAGCGGCCCCTGGGACATGCCGGACATCAAGACCAGCGGCTTCAACTTCGGCACCACCGAGCTGCCCAAGGGCTTGGATGGCAGCACCAACGGGTCGGTGCAGGGTGGCGGCAGCCTGTTCGTGGGCAAGGGGTCGAAGAACCGCGAGGCCGCCTTTGAGTTCATGAAGTGGACCGTAGCCAAGCCGCACCAGATCCGGATGGCGAAGGAAATGGCCCGCTGGCCGGTAATCGCAGACCTCTACACGGACCCTGCCCAGATCGGGGCCAACGACCCCGCCCTCGCGCCCTACTTCAGCCAGCTGAAATACGCGAAGCCCTACAAGCTCGAGGCCTTCCCCGAGGGTGACAAGGCCTGGTCGGATGGCGTAGGCGCCGCCTACAACGGCACGGATGCCCAGAAGGCGCTGGACGCCGCCCAGGCCACGGCCGCCAAGGCTGGCCTCTGACCGTCCGCGATCGCCAGCACGGGAGGCGCGGCGCGGGTGCCGCGCCTCTTTTAGCATCATGGGGTAGGTGATCTTCCAGCCGCGGATGGTCCTGTCGCCCCGCGTCCGGCGCCATCTGGGTGCCTACCTCTTCATTGGCCCGGCCCTCTTCCTGCTGGTCCTGTTCAACATCTGGCCCGCGCTGTACACGGCGTGGCTCAGCCTCCAGGACTACGGCATCCTGGGCTCCAACGGGTTCGTCGGGCTGCGCAACTACGTCCACGTCATCGGTGACAGCCTCTTCTGGCACAGCCTGCTGGTCACGTCGGTCTACGCGGCCGGCTCGGCGGCGTTGGGCCTGGCGGGGGCATTGGGCCTGGCCGTGCTGGTGACGCGGAAGCTGCCCTTCATGGGCTGGTTCCGGGTCCTGTATTTCGTGCCCAGTGTGACCTCGCTGTTCGTCAACGCCACCATCTTCAGCTGGCTGATGGACTACAACCTGGGCCTCTTTAACTACTGGCTGATCTCACTCCACTGGCAGCGGGTGCCGTGGCTGCAGCAGGCGAGCTGGGCGCTTTTCTCCATCATCCTGGTGGGCGCCTGGGGCGGCGTTTCCTACAACCTGCCCATCTACGCCGCGGCGCTGGGGAGTGTGAACCGCGAACTCTACGAGGCGGCCGCCCTGGACGGGGCCAACGGATGGCAGCGGTTCTGGTCCATCACCGTTCCGTCTATCGCCCCCATCACTCGCTACACCGTGATCCTGGCCATCATCGGGTCGTTCCAGCTGATCGCCTCGATCGACGCGCTGACCGGTGGCGGCCCGGAAGACGCCACGCTCGTCACCATCAAGTACATCCAGACGCAGGGATGGGAGTTCCTGCACTTCGGCTACGCATCCGCCATCACGCTGTTCCTGCTCGTCTTCCTGCTGGTGGTGACATGGGTGCAACTGCGGTCCGGCCGCGAGTAGGGGCCGTCCCGGTGCGGGCGCGGTCGCGCCGCCGGTTCACTCCCCAAACGATCGCCCTGTACGCCATCGCGCTGCTGGCGCTGGTGATCCTGCTCGGTCCCCTGGTCTGGATGTTCGGCACCGCGCTCAAGGAACGGACCGAAGTCTTCACCTGGCCGCCCAGCGTATTTCCCAAGCATCCCCATTGGGACAATTTCGTGCAGGCGTGGAGCGGCGCCCATTTCTCGCGCTATTTCCTCAACTCGGCCATCGTCACCCTGGTCTCGGTCGGGAGCAACGTCTTGCTTGGGTCGATGGCCGGCTACGGCTTCGCCCGGCTGCGCTTCCCGGGCCGGAATTTCCTCTTTCTGGTGGTCATGGTGACCCTGATGGTGCCCAATGCCGTCCTGATCGTCCCCCTCTTCCTGATGATGAAGAACGTCCCCTTCACGGACCCTGGCGGATGGCTCAATACCTACCAGGGGGTCATCCTGCCCACCGCCGTCACCGGTTTCAGCGTGTTCCTGATGCGGCAGTTCCTGCAAGGGATCCCCAGGGAGTTGGATCAGGCGGCCGCCGTCGATGGCGCCAATCTGTTCCAGGTCTTCTGGCACGTGATCCTTCCCCTGACCAGGCCGGTGCTGGCCATCATCGCCGTCTTCACCGCGCTGAGCCGCTGGAACGACTACCTCTGGCCGCTGGTCGCCATCCGGGACCCGGACCTCTACACCGTGCAGATCGGCTTGAAATATTTCGTCGGGCAGCACGCGATCGAGTGGAACCTGCTGATGGCGGGGGCGGTGATCGCCGCGGTGCCCATGCTGCTGGTGTACGTGCTCTTCCAGCCGCTGTTCGAGCAAAGCCTGAGCAACCTGGGTACCGGCCTCAACGAGTAACCAGTAGCTGCTGGGCGATCACGTCGGTAGCGATCCCGTCCGGTGCGAAATGTCGCAGAGAGTCGAACGTCGCGGTGTCCGTGACCGTCCAGAGGAACAGGCCCGCCCCGGCGGCGCGCACGGCAGCCGCGGTGGCCGGCGAGACCACCCGGTAATCCAGCATCAGGGCGTCGGCGTCCGCGTCGCCTAGGAGCGACGACACCTGGTCCGGGGCCAGCACGGTCTCCCACGACAGCCCGGTGGTCAGTTGCCGCATGGACTGCTTCATCACCCGCAACGGCCGCGGATCGCCGGCGCTGACGATCGTTCGATCCAGGAGTCCGTAAGAGGCCAGGAACGGTCCGACGCGGTCTTCGTCCCGCGGGCCCTTCCAGTCGAAGTTCAGCAGCACGCCGGATCGGGCGATCGCTTCCAGGAATGGCTCGACCGACGGGGCCGTCGCGGACTCCGGTGGAGGATCGTGGGCGACCACCAACCGGCCGCCCCCGAGACTCCACACGTCAAACTCCACTGCGGCGGCGCCCAGCCGGATGGCGCGTTCGATGGCCGCCAGGGAATTCTCCGGGTGCTGGGCGTCGTGCGCGCCGCGGTGAGCGATGGCGATCGTGGTCCCGAATGGAAACCTCACGAGTAGCGGTGCGCACTATACTCCGGCGGTTGTGGGACTGATCCGCATCGAGGCGGCTGTCGGCCAGGACGTGGAGGCGGCTATGGGGCGCGAATGGCTGGTCACCAATGGCCTGGGCGGGTATGCCTCCGGCACGGTCGCCGGCGCGAACACGCGGCGCTACCACGGCCTGCTGGTGGCGGCCATGACCCCACCGGTGCAGCGCGTGGTGCTGCTGGCCGCGCTCGAGGAATGGCTGATGCTCGAGGACGGCGAGCTGGCGCCGCTGTCCACCCAGGAGTACTGGGACGGCACCATCTTTCCGCAGGGCTTTCGATCGCTCCAGCGCGTCGAGCTTAACGGCACGGTGCCCGTCTTCACTCACGTCGTGGCCGGCCGGACCGTCGAGAAACGCATCTGGATGGAGGAGGGCCATAACCGGACCGTCATCACGTATGCATTGACGGCCGGCCCGCCGGCGCGGCTGCGCCTGCAGCCCATGTTTGCCCACCGCGGATTCCACAGCCAGCGTCACGGCGCCGAACCGTTCGACGTCCTGGAGACGGCCGCGGGCTGGGAAGTTAGCGGCGGCGGCTTCAGCTCCTGCGTGTCCCTGGCTCCGGCCGGTACGCTGCGGAGCCGGCCCGAC
>DASQAY010000258.1:0-4955 GCA_035635515.1 Candidatus Eiseniibacteriota bacterium
GGAGGAGCTCGACCGCATCTTCGACGACGCCCGAGCCCGGCATAACGAGGGGCTTATGGTCAAAGATCCCAAGAGCGTCTACACACCCGGACGGCGCGGGCTGGCCTGGCTCAAGCTGAAGAAGGCGCTGGCCACCCTCGACGTGGTCGTCACCGGAGTCGAGGTCGGCCACGGCAAGCGCAAACACGTGCTGTCCGATTACACGTTCGCGGTCTACGACGAGCGCGCCGATCGGCTGGTCAACATCGGCAAGGCCTACTCCGGTCTGACCGACCTGGAGATCGCCCGGATGACCGAATACTTCAAATCGATCACGCTCAAGGACTACGGCCGCTTCCGGCTGGTGCAGCCCGAGGTGATCCTGGAGGTGGCCTTCGACGCCATCATGGAGTCAGGCCGCCACAACTCCGGATTTGCCCTGCGCTTTCCGCGCATCGTCCGCATCAGGACAGACAAGACATTGCGGGACATCGACACGCTGGCCAATGTGGAGGCGCTCCACCGCGCGTTTACGGGCGAACGGGTGCAGCTGGTCGAAAGCGCGCAGTCACAATCAGCGCGACGGCGGTGACGATGATGGCGCCTGCCAGGAGGGTTCGGATGGTGACGGGCTCGGCCAGAATCAGCCAGCCGAGGGTCACGGCCACGATCGGATTGACGTATGCGTAGGTCGAGACCAGCGACAGCGGCGCCACCCGCAGTAGCCACGTGTAAGCGCTGTACCCGACCAGCGACCCGAAGATGATCAAGTAGACGAGCGCCAGCGCCGAGGCTCCCGACACTCGGCTCAGGTGGACCCGGCCCAACTCGCCGGCTGCCACACCGGCCACCAGGTACAGGCCGCCGGCGCAGAGCATCTGCATGGCCGTGGCGACCAGCGGCCGGGTGGGCAGGGACACGCGACGCGAGTAGACCGACCCCAGCGCCCAGAACACCGGCGCCACCACCGCGATGGCGGCCCCCAGGGGATCGATCGCGCCGCTGCCGGGCGATTCCAGGAGCAGCGCCACGCCACCAAATCCAAGGGCCAGGCCCAGGATCGCCAGCGGGCGCAGGCGCTGCCCGAAGCCCACCCGGGCGATCAGCGCCATCCACAGCGGGACCGTCGCGATCACCAGGGCGACCACTCCGGAGGGCACCGTCCGCTCCGCCAGGATGACGCCCCCGTTTCCCATGAACAGCAGGGCCGCCCCCACCAGGAACGTCCCCAGCCACTGGCGCCACCCCAGCCGGTCCTGCCGCCATGGGCCACGCCGGGCCGACCAGGCGAACAGCAGCGCCCCCGCAACCAGGAACCGGAAGGCGCCCATCAGGAGCGGTGGCATGGTTTCCAGGGTCACCCGGATCCCCAGGTACGTCGAACCCCAGATCACGTAGACGCCGGCCAGGGCCAGCCCGACTGCGAGCGGACTGGCCCCGGCGCGAGGCAGGGAAGGGGCTTCGATGGAACGGGCCGCCAGGCTCATGGGCTGGTTAGCGCAGCCGGGAGGTGGCGTGGGAGAAGGCGGGGAGGGGCTCGCCGCCCTGCAGCCAGGGACCCCACTCGATCTCAGGGTGGCTGGGCGTGGGGGCTCGCTTGGCCGGCTTTACCCGGCGCCGAGCCCGCCCGGCCATCCGCTCCCGTTCCGCCTCCTGGAACAACCGCTGTTCGCGGTCGCTGATCAGGGCCCGGGTGCCGTCGAGGCCGAAAAGCGTGGTCATCTGGCTCACCTCCTGGATCTCCTTTCGTAACCGCTCCGTGACACTGGACCGGTTACATCCATATAGTAGCTGGTTGTTTTTAACCTGTCAAGTAGGGTATAAGGGTTACAGGATGAATGAGGAACCGGCCGTTCACCGGGCCTGGCCGCCGCCATTTCAGCAGGGCCACCTGGCCTCCCTCCAAGATGGGCTCGACTTCATCAATACCCTCGAGTACGAGGCTGGCCGGGTAACCGATGAGCTGCTGTCGGCCGAGGCCGCCCTGGAATGGCTCACCCGCCACGACCTCATGCACCGGGAAGCCAAGGACCACCTCCTCCAACGTTTCACTGACGCACCCCGAGAATCCACCCGGATCCTGGCGAGGATGAAACGTGTCAGAGCCGCGATGCGTGAGATTGTCGATGCGGCGGTCGAGGGTCGGGCGGCGTCGGCGGCCGATTTGAAGGAGCTGAACCGCGCCATGCGGACGCACTATGTCTATGAGCTGGTGCCGTCCACCGACGGCGTCTCCCTGGACCACCGCCATCAGGGCGATCCGGTAGACGGGGCGCTGGCCCGCCTGGCCGAGAGCATCGCCCGCGAGCTGATCCAGGGCCACCCCGAACGGCTCCGGATCTGCGAGAACCAGCAGTGCCGCTATGTCTTCGCCGATACCTCCCGAACCGGCCGGCGGAAATGGTGCGACATGTCCACCTGTGGCAACCGAGCCAAGGTGGCCCGCCACCGAGCGCGCCAGAAGCCGACGAACTGAAAGGGGCGGCGCCTGATGGCGCCGAGCCTGCGAGGGGATCTGCCCCCAGTCGATGTCTAAAATGGTCGGTGCCGCGGAGGGGTGTCCGAGCGGTTTAAGGTGCAGCTCTCGAAAAGCTGTGTGGTGCAAGCCACCGCGAGTTCGAATCTCGCCCCCTCCGGTCCATTTCGACTCGGGCTTGGCTAGGCCAGCAGCTCGCCTGCCGCGCGCTCCAGGGGTTGGAATTGCCGCTCGTACAGCCGGGCGTAGAGTCCGCCCTGCCGCAGGAGGCGGTAATGGTTCCCCTGTTCCACCAGGCGGCCGCGGTCGAAGACCAGGATCACGTCCGCCGCCAGGATCGTGGACAGGCGGTGGGCGATGACAATGGACGTGCGGCCCCGGAACAATGGCTTCAGCGCCGCCTGGATCAGGTACTCGGACTCCGAGTCGAGGTTGGACGTGGCCTCGTCCAGGATCAGGATGCGCGGGTCCTTCAGGATGACCCGGGCGATCGCCACCCGTTGCTTCTCGCCACCGCTCAGCCGGTGACCGCGCTCCCCCACCACCGTGTCGTAGCCGTCCGGGAGCGCCGCGATGAACTCGTGCGCGTGCGCGGCGGTGGCGGCCGCGATCATCTCAGCCTCGGTCGCGTCCGGCCGCGCATACAGGAGGTTCTCGCGCACGCTGGAATGGAACAGGTACGTGTCCTGGAAGACCATCCCGATCTGTTGTCCGAGCGACTCGAGGGTCAGGTCTCGGATGTCGTGGCCGTCGATCCGGATGGTCCCCTGCTGTGGGTCATAGAAGCGGGGCAACAAGCTCGTCACCGTGGTCTTGCCGGCGCCGCTGGGCCCCACCAGGGCAGCCAGCTGGCCGGGTTCGATGGAAAACGACACATCCTGCAGCGCCGGCTCGACGGCCGACGAGTAGGTAAAGCTCACCTGCTCGAAGGCGGCCGCTCCGGCGGCGTGATGCAAGACGGTGGCACCGGGCCGGTCCTGGATCTCGACCGGAAGATCCAGATACTCGAACAAACGCTGGAAGAGCGCCAGCGAGCCAATCACGTTGACCTGAAGATTGGCCAGCGACGCGACCGGTCCATACAGGCGGCTGAGCAGGACGGTGGCGAAGGTCACGACCACGCCGACCGAGGCCTGGCCGGTCAGCACCAGATAGCCGCCGAAGAGCCAGAGGACGGCGGGCCCGGCGGTCCCCAGCACGCCCATCAACATGAAGAACCAGCGTCCGATCATCGCCTGGCGGACGTTCAGGTCGCGCAGGTCCGCATTCAAGCGCCGAAATCGGGCGGACTCGCGGGCCTGGGTGACGAACGCCTTCACCAGCAGGATGCCGGAGATGCCCAGCACTTCCTGCATGTAGGCAGTCAACTCCGAGAGTTTTCCCTGGGTCTGTTTGCGGGCGTCGAAGGTGGTCCGGCCCACCCGTTGCGTCGGCAGCACAAACGCCGGGATCACCAGCAAGGCGGCGATGGTCAGCCGCCAGTCGTAGGCGACCATGAGCGCGACCGTGCTCCCCAGGACGACCAGGTTGTTGATCAGGCTGAAGATGGTGTCCGACACCACGCTCTGGACGCCGTTCACGTCGTTGCTGAGCCGGGACATCACGTCACCGGTGCGGGTGCGGGTGAAGAAGGCGACCGACTGGCTGAGCATTCGCCCGAATAGCTGGTTGCGAAGATCGAACATGATGCTCTGGCTAATCCGGTTGCTGAAATACGACTGCAGCACGCCGATCAGGCCGCCCGCGATGGACGCGGCCACCAGGGCCAGGATGAGGACGATCACAAAGCTGACGTGACCGTGCCGCCGGGGATCGAGGTAGTCGATCAGCGTCCGGGTGACGATGGCCGGGACCAGCCCGACCGCTGCCGAGACGCCAATGCAGGCCAGCACCACCAGGGCGCTGGGCCAGTAGGGTAGGAAGTAGGCAAAGACGCGGCGCAGCAGCCGCCACTCGACCTTGACCTTCGGCTTGTCCCCGGAGAACGCCCAGTCATGACGCCAGTACATTGATTTCATCCTTACCCGGTTGGCGGCTCCCTAACACCGCCCGACTATACAATGCCCTCATCGACGCCACCGCTCGAGACGACGCGCACTACATGGAGCGGGCGTTGCAGCAGGCCCGCCAGGCCGCCGCGCTGGGCGAGGTGCCGGTGGGGGCGGTCATCATCCGGGATGGGTCGGTGGTCGCCGAAGCCCATAACCAGATGGAGAGCACCCCGGACGCGACCGCCCACGCCGAGATGCTGGCGCTCCAGCAGGCAGCCCGCCGGGCTGGATCCTGGCGGTTGGACGGCATGACCCTCTACGTGACGCTGGAGCCGTGCCCAATGTGCGCCGGGGCCATGGTGCTGGCCCGCCTGCAGCGGCTCGTGTACGGCGCCTCCGACCCCAAGAAAGGAGCGGTGGACTCCGTCTACGATGTCCTCCACCATCCGGCCAACAATCACCGAGTCGCGGTCACGTCGGGGCTGCTAGCCGAGCCTTCGGCCGTGCTG
>DASQAY010000259.1:0-13614 GCA_035635515.1 Candidatus Eiseniibacteriota bacterium
CGGCGGCTATGCCTCCGCCCTCGTCACCATCCACTATGGATTACCCATTTGGATGAGCATGTTCGCGGGCGTCCTCCTGGCCGGCATCCTCGGGTTCCTGACCGGGGTCCTGACCCTGCGCTTCCGCGGCATTTACGCGGCGGTGGCGGCGTGGTTCTTGGGCCTGGCCCTCCTGGGGATCACGCGGAACGTGTCTCCGATCACGCGTGGCCCCCTCGGACTGAGCGTGCCCACGTTCTTTACCACCGACTCGAACCTGCCCTACTACTACGTCGTGCTCGGGATGATGCTGGTGACCTACCTGGTCCTCAAGGCGGTGACCGAGTCGCGCGCGGGGCTCGCCTTCCGGGCGATCGGGCAGAACATGGAAGCAGCCCGTGCCTCCGGCGTCAACCCCACCCGCTACCGGATCCTTAACTTCACCCTCTCCTGCATGTTCGCCGGGTGGCTGGGGGCGTTCTATGCCCACTACTACGCCATCCTGACGCCGGACGTGATGGCGACTTCGCAAACGGTGCAGGTGCTGGTCGCCGCCTACCTGGGCGGGCGCGGCAGCCTCTGGGGTCCGGCAGCCGCCGCGTTCCCCCTGGTGTTTTCCACGGAGTGGCTGCGCTCGAACCTCGATCGGTTCCCGGGGCTCGACCTCGTCGTCTACGGACTGGCGCTGATCCTGGTGATGGTCTATTACCCGGGTGGGTTCGCGGAGCTGGTTCACGCGATTCGAGACCGGGGACTGCGCGTGCGTTGGGGGCGAAGGCCGCTTCGGGCACAGCCAGGTGAGGCGCCGGCGGTGCTCTCGGACGTTCCCGACTGACAGTGGAGCCGGTTCGGTACCTGGCGCTGGGCGACTCGTACACGATCGGAACTGGGGCCAGCGAGCCGTCGCGCAACTTTCCGAGTCTGCTGGCCAAGCGACTTGAGCTGGCGAGCGGCCGGGCGGTCGCGGTCCAGAACCCGGCGGTGAATGGGTTTACGACCCGTGACCTGATCCGGACGGAGCTCCCTCAGGTCCAGCAGGCGCCCGACCTGGTCAGTGTCCTGATTGGCGCCAACGACGTGGTCCAGGGCTACGACGCCGCAAGCTACCGGCGAGCGCTGCGGACCATCTACGATTTCGTGGCCCGGTTCCGGCTGCCGGCCGGCTCCGTGCTGACCCTCACGGTCCCGGATTTCTCCGTGGTTCCCACGGCGGGTGACTTCGGGACCCCGGCTGCGCTCCGAGCTCGGATCGATGCCTTCAACCGGATCGCGGCCGAAGCCTCAGCGGATCACGGGTTTCACTTCGTTGACATCGGCGAAGTGAGCCGGTCGGGCATCGGCCGGTCCGACTGGATCGCCGAGGACGGCCTGCATCCGGCAGACGCCCAGTACGCGGCCTGGGCCGACGTGATCTGGAAGGCGGTGGAATCGCCCTGGACGCGCGCCGTGAAGCCCCTGGGGCCAGTCCTCTAGAATCCCGGTACGGATTTCGGTCAGGAGGGAGGGGTCCCATGCCGGTTTCGGCGGCGAATTCCCAGGTCGTCTACGACGCGATCAAATCCGCCGGGGTTCGGCTGGTCAGCGCCCTGCCCGAGACCTGGCTCGTGCACCTGGTCCGGATGGCCGACGAGGACCCCGACATGATCCTGGTGCGCCTCGCCAAGGAGGAGGAAGGCATCGGCATCTCTACGGGGGCCCATTTCGCCGGCCTGCGAACGGCGCTGCTGATGCAGAACCATGGCTTCCTGCAGTCGATCAACGGCATCGCCTCTCTCGCCCTCCTCTACAAGATCCCGCTCCTCATGCTGATCACCGACCGGGGCACCATGGGCGAGCGTGACCCCTGGCAGACCGAGGGCGGCAAATACACGCGCAAGGTGCTGGACGCGCTCAACCTCGTGCGCGACGAACTCAACCGGCCCGACGAGGTGCGCGGCAAGGTGGCCAAGGCCATGACGCTGGCGCAGAGCTCGCTGTCGCCGGTCGCGCTGCTCCTGGGCCGTGACCTGATGTGGGAAGAGCCGGCGGCATGAAGCGGATCGACTGTCTTCGGGCCATCTACCCCGAGCTCGAGGAGTGCGCCGTGGTGACGATCATGGGAGCGGCCGCGGTCGAGCTGTACTCGCTCGGGCACCGGCCCAACTTCTTCTACCTCGAGCACGCCATGGGGCTGGCGTCCTCGGTTGGTCTCGGGATCGCCCTGTCCCAGCCCGACCGGAAAGTGGTCGTGATCGATGGCGACGGGTCCGTCCTGATGAACCTGGGCGGCCTGACCACTCTGGCCCGCTACGCGCCCAAAAACCTGGTCCACCTGGTCTTCGACAACCAGGTGCTGCTCTCGGTTGGCGGCGGCGC
The DNA here is from genome assembly GCA_035635515.1 of Candidatus Eiseniibacteriota bacterium. Lineage (GTDB taxonomy): Bacteria > Chloroflexota > Dormibacteria > CF-121 > CF-121 > CF-121. Next base: position 2,335 of record DASQAY010000259.1, read on the forward strand.
GCCCGGCGGGTATCAGTGGTTCACCACGGCGACCGCCACCGGATCGGACCTGGCGGCCATCGCCCGCGGAGCCGGGATCAAGCGCGCGCAACTCGTACGTGAGCTCGATGACTTCACCGAGGCGGCCCTGGACGGTCTCAAGGGCGATGAGCTCACCTGCGTCGTTGCCAAGGTCGATGCCGAGATGCCCACGAGCTTTCACATGGACGTTCACATGCTCGAAAATCGCTTCGAGTTTCCGCGCGCACTCCAGCGAATGCAGGCCAAGACCGCCACCGGAGGAAGGACATGAGCAGTCACACGCAAGCGGGTCGGATCGAGATCAGGCCGAACACCCTGGCCGCCCTGGTCGACGGGCTGGCGTCCGGGGCCATTGACGTCATCGACCTGACGCAGCCATTGTCCGAGAAGACCCCGCTCATCCAGCTGCCGCCCCCGTTTGCGAACACCCCCGTCTGGAAGACGCACGAGATCAGCCGGTACGATGAGCGTGGGCCGGCCTGGTATTGGAACTGGTTCGAAGGCGGGGAGCACAGCGGCACGCATTTCGATGCCCCCATCCACTGGGTCACCGGCAAGGACAAGCACGATGTGTCGCAGGTGCCCGTCACCCGCCTAATCGGGCCTGCCGTCGTGATCGACAAGGTCGCCGAAGCCCGCAAAAACCCGGACTACCTGCTGACCATTGACGATATCCGCGCCTTTGAGCGTGCGCACGGCGCCATCCCGAAGGGCAGCTGGCTCCTCTATCGGACCGGCTGGGACGAACGGGCCAGCGACCAGAAGGCGTTCCTGAACGCGAACGAGACCGGTCCCCACACCCCTGGCATCGCGATCGACTGCGCCCGCTGGCTCGCCGACGAGGCGCCGATTCTCGGAATCGGCGTCGAGACGGTCGGCACCGACGCCGGGACCGCCCACTCCTTCAATCCGGCTTTCCCCTGCCACACCTTCGTGCTGGGAGCGAACAAGTACGGGCTTACCCAGCTCGCAAATCTCAAGTCCTTACCGCCAACCGGGGCTGTCGTGATCGTGGCGCCGCTCAAGTTGGTCAAAGGATCGGGCAGCCCGTGCCGGGCGCTGGCCTTCGTGCAGCGGTGATCCGGACCTAGAGCTGGGAGCGGACCTCCCAGAGCTCGGGGAAGAACCGTTTGTTGAGGGTCGACTGGAGATACGCCACGCCGGTCGAGCCCCCGGTGCCCGGCTTGTTCCCGATCTGCCGCTCCACCATGAGAATGTGCCTGGAGCGCCATTCCCGAAAGCCCTCGTCATGGTCGAGCAGACCCTCCGACACCTCGACCACATCGCGGTGGCGATCCTGGTCCGCATAGACCTCGGCGGCGCCCCGGATCCCGCGCCGGGCGAGCATGTCCTGATAGGCATCCCACAGCGTGGGCGCGTTCAGCCGCGCCTCGAGGACCGCTCGCTCCTCGGCTGATTCGACGAGCTTCAGGTACCCGCGGTCCTTGAGCCCTGAGAGAAACTCGATCTCGCGGAACTGGACCGACTGAAAGCCGCTGGCGGGAGCCAGCTCCGAGCGAAAATCCAGAAAATCGGCGGGCCGCATCGTTTCCAGCACGGCGACTTGCTCGATCAGGAGCTGCTCGATCACCTTGACCCGACTGAGGTAGTGCCGCGCCTGGTCGAGCTCGTCCGCATCGAGGCTGCTGCGGACCGCTTCCAGTTCGTGCAACAGCACTTTGAACCAGAGCTCATACACCTGGTGGACCACGATGAAAAGCAGTTCGTCGTGGGCCTGGCTCCGGCCGGCCTGGAGCGCGAGCAGCTCGGGGATGTGCAGGTACGAGGCGTAGCTCAGCCGCCGCCCCGATGCATCGAGATAGCCCATCCCACCCAGGCGATAGGGGGACGGTTTCTCTGGGTGGGCCGCGGCATCCGGTTGCACCGGTGCGGCCATGGCGACCATCCTCGCACTTCTCCAGGCAAACGTGCTACAAACGGAGGCGCACCCGCACGGTTGGGGGGAGGAGGGAACTGGTGAAGGAATCGCCCTACTGGAACCCGCGACACGAAACCATGCCGCGCGCGCAGATTGAAGCGCTGCAGACGCGCAAGCTCAAGAACCTGGTCGCCTGGGCCGACGCCAGCGTCCCCTGGCAGTCCAAACGCCTGCGAGCGGCGGGGGTCACGGCCGACTCCATCAAGAGCTTGGCCGACCTGCGCCGGATCCCCATGATGACCCGCGACGAGTGGATGCAGGGCCAGCTGGATCACCCGCCCTACGGGCCGATCCTGGCGGCTCCCCCGGAGGCCGCCATCCGATACCACCTGACCTCCGGCACCACCGGCCGCACGCCCATCCAGGTCCTGGACAGCATGAAGGACTGGGAATGGATCGCCGAGATGTGGTGCTACGGCTTCTGGGGGTTTGGCGTGCGCCCCGTGGACACGGTGTTCTTCGCCTTCAGCTACGGGACCTTCGTGGGGTTCTGGGGCGCCCACTACGCCTGCGAGAAGCTGGGCACGCTGGTGCTGGCCGGCGGCAACATGACGACCGAGGCGCGGGTGAAGCAGATCCTGAGCATGAAGGCCACCGTGGTCTGCTCGACGCCCACCTACGCGCTGCGGATGGCGCAAGAAGCCAAGACGATGGGGGTCGATCTGGCGGGGAGCGCGGTCAAGCGCCTGATCCTGTCGGGGGAGCCGGCCGGATCCATCCCGGCCACCAAGCGCCTGATCGAGGAGGAATGGGGGGCCAAGGCCGCCGACACGGCGGGGATGACCGAGGTGGGCACCATCATGATGTTCGAGTGCGAGCGGCAGCCGGGTGGGACCCACATCATCGAGGACCACTACATCGAAGAGGTGGTCAACCCGGAGACCGGCGACCCTGTTCCCTACGGCGAGCTGGGCGAGCGGTTGATCACGTCCTTCGGGCGCGGGTTCATTCCCGTGCTGCGTTACCGCACCCGCGACCTGGTGGTCCGAGTCCCGGCCAGTGGCTGCCAGTGCGGCCGGACCTTTGACCTCTATGAGGGCGGAATCCGCGGCCGGGTCGACGACATGAAGCTGGTACGCGGCACGAACGTGTACCCACGGGCGGTGGAGGCCATTGTCCGGGAGTTCAAAGAGATCGATGAGTTCCGGATCCACCTCTATACCGCCGACGCACGCCAGGACGAGATCGAGGTGCTGATCGAGATCCCGGACCCGAAAGCCGATGAGAACCGGATTTTGAAGGCGCTGACCAAGGCGCTGGCCGAAGGTCATGAGGGCTTGCGCTTTGGGGTGCAGAAAGTCCAGCCGGGCAGTCTGCCCCGCTTCGAGCTGAAAGCGAAGCGACTCCAGGACGACCGGACTGTGATCGGGACGGCGGGCGAACGGAGGGTGCGGGCATGAAAAATACGATCGGCGTCGAGCTCACTGAGGGCGAGCGCATCCTGGTCGATTGCTACCAGACGCTGGTGAGGGCCCTCCGAGAGCGCACGGACCTGCCGCCCTTTGCGCGGCGGAACAGCCTCAAGGCGGTGGCCGCCCTCTGGCAGGTCGCCAACGGCCTGGACATGGACCCCGGCCAGCTCTACGACATCGGGGCGTAGCAGCTCCGAGACCCCCTCCCCGACCCTGCCCATGCGGGAAATCCCGCGACCCTGACCACAGTGGCTCCCCGCAAGGGGGAGGGAGAGCCGCGCACCGGGATTACTCGAGGCGGTCGAGGAGGCAGAGGTCGGCGCGGCCGGCGGCCAGGGTGGTGTTGACCTCATCGGTGGTGGTGATGTTCCCTGCGGCAAGCGTGGGGATCTCGGCTTCGTTGCGAATCCGATCCGCTGCGGGCACGCCGAACATGCGCCCATAGTCCGGGCGCGACTCGGCGACGTTCTGTCCCATCACGGCATGGATGAGGTGGCAGCCATGCTCCTTCAGCGCGGCTGCCACCGTCACCGCATCATCGAGGCTGAACCCGGCCGGCATCCAGTCGGAAGCCGACAGCTTCACGGCAAGAGGACCGGTCCAGATCGCTCGGACCGCATCGACCACCACCAGCGGAAACCGCATCCGGTTGGCCAGGCTGCCGCCATAGTCGTCCGTGCGCTGGTTTGACAGCGGGGAAAGGAAGCTGGCCAGCAAGTATCCATGGGCCAGGTTGAGCTCGAGCAGATCGAAGCCGCAGCCGCCCGCTCGCTCGGTTGCCTCCGCGAACTGGCGGATGACCTTGCGCATCTCCGCATCGTCCATCGCCCGAGGCACCCGGCCGTGCGGCGTATAGGCGATCGCCGACGCCGAACGCACGGGCCAGCCGCCCTGGCGCAAGGGCCGGTCGATGCCCTCCTGGCGCGGCCGCATCGAGCCTCGCCGGCCGGCGTGTCCAAGCGAGAGGGCGATCCTGGCCCCAGCGCGCTCATGAACCGCCGCCACGATCCGCCCCCAGGCCTCGGCGTGCTCCGCGGTATAGAGGCCCGTGGAGCCCGAGGTCACTCGCCCGTCCGGCGACACGCCGGTCAGCTCGGTCAACACCAGGGCGGCACCCGACTCGGCGGCTGCCAGCAGCTGGCGCAGGTGTCCATCATCGGGGCAGCCGTCTTTGGCGGTGTCCTCGCCGGTAACGGCCGCCGCTACCCGGTTGGCAAGCCGCACCTCGCCGAGCTGCAGCGGGGCGAACATTGGCGGGGGCGCAAGGCGCCCGGCGCCGTTGGCCGAGCCGGTGGCGGCGGCCGCGTACCACGCGTCGACACTGCGGACGAACGCGGGGTCGCGCAGGGTCAGGTTCACATAGCTGATGCGGCCGCTGCGGGTCAGCAGGTTGAACGCGAACGGCTGCGGGTCAAAGCGCTCGTACCGCGAGACCTCCTCGAAATATCGGGAGCTCTCGAGGGCCGCCGCCTGGAAGCGTTCGACCACCGGCTGCCGCTCCATCTCATAGTCCGTCAGCGCGGCCTCCAGCTGGCCATGCCGGCGGAGCGCATCGACCAGGGCGATGGCATCCTCCATGGCCAGCTTGGTCCCCGACCCGATGGAAAAATGCGCTGTGTGCGCTGCGTCCCCCAGCAGCACCACGTTTTCGTGGTGCCAGGTCTCGGCCCGGAGGGTGATGAAGTTGACCCACACGGAGCGGTTGGACAGCAGCCGCCGGCTGTTGAGCTCCTCGCCGAAGAGCTCCTCGCAGTAAGCGATGCTGTCGCGCTCGGTGGCTTGGTCGAGCCCAGCGCGTCTCCAGGTCTCTTCCGCGCACTCCACGATGAAGGTGCTGGTCCGGGCGTCAAAGGGATAGGCATGCACCTGGAAGAGGCCGTCGTGGTTGCGCCGGAAGATGAAGGTGAAGGCGTCGAGGGCCAGGTTGGTACCGAACCAGACGTACTTCGTGGGGTGCACGGTCTGGCTCGGCCGGAAGACCTCCGCGTACGCCTGGCGCACCCGTCCGTTGATCCCGTCGGCGCCCACCAGCAAGTCGGCCTCCCGGAGCGCAGCCAGGTCCGCGATCTCGCTGCCAAACACGAGCTCAACCCCAAGCTGGCGGGCGCGTCGCTGCAGGATGTTGAGCAGGACCTTGCGCGAGATGCCGGTGAAGACGTGGCCGCGCGATCGGATCCGGCTGTTCCGGTAATAGATGTCGATCGCGTTCCAGCGGGCAAAGCTGGTACTGATCTCGTCATACGTCTCGAAGTCGGCATCGCGGAGCGCGCCGAGCGTCTCCTCGGAGAACACGACGCCCCAGCCGAAGGTGGCGTCGGGAGGGTTGCGCTCGATCACCGTGATCTGGTCCGACGGGTTCGCTTTCTTCGCCAGGAGAGCGAAGTACAGACCAGCGGGTCCGCCGCCCACGACCACGGCCTTCATCCGGTCAGCTCACGATGTCCGCCAGCTGGTCGACCTGGTCGGACGCGGACAGCGTGGGAAACAGGATCAGCTCATCGCACCCGGCGTCGCGATAGCCGCGCAGGAAATCGATCACCGCGTCGGCCGACGTGAGATTGGCCGCCGCCACCTTTTCCGCAAACGGCCCGGTGAAGGCGTAATAGTGGCGCAAGTAGTTCGCGCCCGATTCTGCGGTGCCGGCGCCGAGTGCGAAATAGGCCATCCCCCAAAGGACCGGGGTCCCCGGGCGCCCGGCATCGAGCCAGGCCGCCCGCGCTTTGGCCGCCGCACTGGCGAAGGCGCGCGGAGGGCCGCCCCCATGTGCGTACCCATCGGCGTAGCGCGCCATCCGGGCCAGCGCCTCGCCACTCGATCCGCCCACGAGCAGCGGCGGACTCGGCCGACTGTCCCGCTGGGGTGCGATCTGGGCCTCTTCCCAGAGGCTGCGCACCTGTTCCAGCTGCTCCGAGAGCCGGCGGCCGCGCCCGCGCTGGTCAACGCCGGCGACCTTGTAATCTTCGCCGCGGGCGCCCACCGCCAACCCGAGCGTGAACCGGCCGCCCGACAACGCGTCCAGGGAGGCGGCCTCCTTGGCCAGGAGCACGGTGTTCCGGAGGGGGGCGACCACCACCATGGTCGCCAGGCGGACCCGCCTGGTCACCGCGGCCGCCGCCGCCAGCGCCATGAACGGGTCGAAGCTCTGGTACGCGACCCGGTCGAGAACGCCGAGTGTGGAAAACGGTCCGGCATCGGCCTTCCTGGCCCACTCGACCAGTAGGTCTCCGGTCGTCCCGGGCGTGGTCGTCGGCAAACCGATACCGACGTTCATTTGCTCGGCGAATATACACTGAACCAGCCAATGAGCCGGTTTCGCGCCTCCGCACCGCTCACCGAGCGCTGGAAGCACTTCGGGCTCGCGGTCGAGGCGGGGGTGGCGACGCTCACCTTCAACCGCCCCGAGAAGCTCAACGCCCTGACGTTCGACGTCTATGCGGATCTCCGCGACCTGCTGACCGAGCTGCCGCAGCGTGAGGACGTCCGGGTGCTGGTGATCACCGGAACAGGCCGCGGATTCTGCTCGGGCGGCGACGTCAACGCCATCATTGGGGAGCTGCTGAAGATGGAGGCGAGTGAGCGGCTGGAGTTCACTCGCATGACAGGTGCAGTGACCCAGGGCATGCGAGAGAGTCCGGTGCCCATCGTCGCCGCCATCAACGGCGTAGCGGCCGGGGCCGGCGCGGCCATAGCCCTGGCTGCCGACTTCCGGCTGCTGGCGCGCTCGGCGACGTTCGCCTTTCTGTTCACCAAGGTGGGCCTGTCGGGCGCGGACATGGGGTCGGCGTACCTCCTGCCGCGCCTGATCGGCCTGGGGCACGCCATGGAGCTGCTGATGTTGGGCGAGACCGTCACCGCCGACCAGGCGCTGGCGATCGGCCTGGCTACCCGCGTGGTCGACGACCGGGACTTGCCGACCGCGAGCACGGAGCTCGCCCGCCGACTGGCGGAGGGTCCCCAGCAGGCATACGCCAGCACCAAGTTGCTCATTTCCCGCGAGCTGGACATGGGGCTCGCCGCCTCGCTGGAACTGGACGCGGTGACCCAGGCGCTGCTTATGGCCACGCCCGACCACGCGGAGTTCTATGCGGCGTTTCGCGACGGCCGTCAGCCGAAGTGGAGCGGCCGCTGAGCACGCCGCACCAGCTCCTGAACCCGCCGTCGCTGCCCAGACCCTCCGGCTATACCCATGTGGTGGTGACCGCCGCCGGTCGCGGCATATACCTCGCCGGGCAGACCGGCCGGCTCGCCGATGGACGGATCGCGAAAACGCTGGCCGAGCAGTTCGATGGGGCGGCCGAAAATGTGGGGAAGGCGCTGGCAGCGGCCGGCGCCCGGCCGGAGCACCTGGTCTCGATGCAGATCTTCACCACCGACCTCGCGGACTACCGGGCGTCGCTGGCGCCCATCGGCGCGGCCTATCGCAAACACTTCGGCCGTCACTATCCGGCGATTTCGCTCTTCCAGGTGTCGGCCCTGTTCGACGCGGATGCCCGGGTCGAGCTGGTATGCATCGCGCATATCCCGGACACGCGCTACCCTCCCCGCACCGGGGGTGCTGCCCGCAGCTCCTGATTCCCCTTGACCACGCCGCGCAGCCGCACTTTCTAGGAGTGCTGCTCCACCGGCACCGCCAGGGAGAGCGCCTGCACGCGGGTCACCCCGAGGTGGTGGACCTCTTGGGCGTGCCGCTGTACCTCCGCCACGAGTTCGTCCTCGTCCGCCGACTCGACCGCCCAGCCGCAGTCGCAGCGCACTCGCTTTATCATCGCCGAGGAGCAGGATACGCGCGCAGGCTCACCATTGGTTCCAACTGGAGTCGGTCCAGACGGTGACCTCCGGCGCCCCTTCGAACAGACGGCCGAAGAACTCCTTGATTTGCGGGCTCGCGGCGAACGCGGCCGCTGCCTCCGGCGATTTCCACTCGTCGATGCCCAGGAAATCGCGGGGGTTCTGGGGGTTGAGGTAGACGTGATGTGAGATGTCACCCGCTTCCTGTGCCATGCGGCGTGTGGCGGCCGTCACCTCGTCGTGGATCTTCCGAATCGCTCCCACATCGTTTCCCTTGAGACGCGCGCGGATCACTATCTTTACTGCCATGGTCGAGCACCTCCAGCTGGATTTGGCCCATCATCGCGAGGCGACCTTGAGGAATCCTTGGGGGTGCTGAGGGTTTACTTGGCTGGGCAGCTCGGCATTGAGCTCGAGGGTCGTTTCCTGGGCGGCGGCGACATGCCGCTCCGCCAGGGGCGCCTCGCGTTCGCTTATCTGGCGTGCGAGCGGGAGCGAACCGTTACGCGTGAGGAGCTGGCACAGGCGATCTGGGGCGATCTTCCCGCTGCCGCCTGGGACTCCGGGCTCACGGCGCTGATCAGCAAGCTGCGTGCCGCATTCGCCCGCATCGGCCTGGACGGCCGGGCTGTTCTGGCGACGACCGACGGAGGCTACTGGATGCGCCTGCAGCCGGACGCGTGGGTGGACCTCGAGATCGCCGGGCAGAGCCTCCATAAGGCAGAGAGCGCCGCGGCCGCGGGTTCGTTCAACACCGCCTACGGTGATGCGGTCGTGGCCGCGACCATCCTCCGGAGGCCATTTCTCGAAGGCAACGACGAGCCCTGGATCCATAGTCGGCGGCGAATCCTGCACGCCCAGCGGGTGCGTGCGCTCGACTGCCTGGTAGACGTGCTAGCCTGGAACGGCGAGCTCACGCTGGCGCTGACCCATGCCGACGAGGTAATCGAGCTCGATCCCTATCGCGAGCGCGGTTACCAGCGGCTGATGCGACTGCACTCACAGCTGGGTGACCGCGCTGAGGCCCTCAGAGTCTTCGAGCGGTGCCGGACGCTCTTGTCAGAAGAGCTGGGTGTGGATCCCTCGCCCGAGACGATGTCGCTGCACCGAGAACTCCTTTCGTAGGTCGGTCGACGAGAGAGGCAGCTCCGCGCTTTACTGCAGCGGGAATGGGAGCTGCCACCAGGCAGGGGTGGTCTCGACCTCAACTCTGGTCACCCACTTGATCCACCAGAACCCACGGCGGTCAGGCGCGACCACCCGCACCGGAAAGCCGTGCCCCGGGCTCAGGGGCTGACCGCCAAGCCGGGTCGCCAGCAGTACCCGTGACAACTCACCCGCTGCGAATCGGCGGTCGTAGCCGGTCACCGATCGTACGCGCACGCTCAGCGGCTGATCGGTCACCGGCACCAGGCGGCTGAGCCAGGCGCCGGCCCATTCCTGCTTCGAGTAGAAGCCGCCCGTGCAATCCAGAGTGGCCGTGGCTCTGTCATCGAACGCAGCCAGTTGGTCGTACGTCCATTCGCGGACCTGGCCGGCGGCATGTACGCGCAGGCGCCAGGTGGAGGCGGGGATGGTCGGCACGGAGTCGAACATCCACTGCGTGACTGGCATGGCGTCAGGCTGGTAGGAAGCGACCTCGTACGAACCCGTGAAGCGCCGGCTCGCGCCGGGCAGCGCTGCCAGGCGGACCAGTCCCTCGGTGGCCGCGTAGACGAGTCCAGCCGCGCCGAGTAGCAGGCCGCCGCGCAACAGGCTTCGGCGCGACAGGTCGACGGCCCGCGGCGGAACCCAGCGGGCCACGAGGTGCCAGATCCCGAAGGGAACCGCGGCAATCGCCGCGCCCACATGCACCTCCATGGCGGTGATGTCGCCCCACCAGCGCAGCAGCCCGGTCGAATGAAGGAACCCGGCGACGATCGAGAGCAGGACGAGGACGGTGAAGATGAGAGAGGCCCACCAGCCGTGACGCCGATGCCGAAGACCTCCTCGTACGATCAGCGACTTCCAGGGCGTCAGGGCCAGGATGGCGACCCCGCTCGCCGCGTGGACGACCAGCGACCAGCGGGCGGGCGCGGTGGCATAGGAAAACGCCAGCCATCCCGTGAGGAAAGCGGCAGCGATTAACAGCAGCAGGGCGAGGTTAGTCCAGCGCCGCACGCTGTCCCGATTCTAATGTCCGCGGACCGTGTGCAATGTGGCGCCCTTGCCTCAAGCTCCGCGAGACATCACCACTCGAGACCCCCGACCCTAACCCTCCTCGCAACGGGGGAGGGACGTCACCTAGGGAGATCTTTGAAGAGGTCGCGGGCGATGATTTCGCGCTGGATCTCGGAGGTGCCTTCGTAGATCCGTGGGGCCCGCACCGCGCGGTAGAGGTGCTCCAGGAGATGGCCTTCCTCGAGGGCCTGCGCCCCGTGGATCTGGATGGCGGCATCGACCACAAATTGAGCGGTCTCGGTGGCAAACAGCTTGGCCATCGCCGAGCGCCGGGCCACGTGTGCGCCCCCGCTGTCGTAGGCCTCGGCCGCTGCATACACGAGCAGGCGGGCAGCCTCGAGCCGCGTGGCCATCTCCGCCAGCTGGTGGGAAACGGCCTGGAACTCGCGAATCGGCCGGCCGAACGCCTTGCGAGTCGCGGCGTGCTGGATGGCGGCGTCCAGGGCCGCCTGGGCCATACCCACCACCGAAGCTCCCACACTCGGCCGAAAGAGATTGAGGACGCGCATGGCAAGCTTGAAGCCCTGATCGGCCTCACCTAACATCTGGTCGCCCGGAACGAACACCCCATCGAGCTCGATCCGGCCGATGGGATGCGGGGAGATGAGGCGCATCGAGACCCCCGTCAGCCGCTCGGCATTGCCCGGCACGATGAAAGCGGTAATCCCTCGGGTGCCGGCTCCGGGCGTGGTGCGGGCAAACAGGGTGTAGACGTCGGCGTTCGGGGCGTTCGAGATAAAGACCTTGACCCCCGTAAGGCGATAGCCCTTGCCATCCGGCTCCGCCAGCAGCTCCAGGGCACCGGCGTCGGAACCGGCATTGGGCTCGGTGAGTGCGAAGGCGGCGACGGCCTGGCCGGTGGCCACCGGCGCCACCCAGCGCCGGAGCTGGGTCTCGGTG
>DASQAY010000260.1:0-2673 GCA_035635515.1 Candidatus Eiseniibacteriota bacterium
GGATGGCATACCGCGAGGACATCGAGGCCACCCTCGCCCACGAAGCCGCCGATGAGCGAGAAGTCCACGCCTGAGCCGCACGACTGCCGCGACTTCATGGTTGTCGATCAGTCGGATGACAGCGAGACGGTGATCAGGTGCCGGATCTGTGGTCGGGTGATGCACCGCCAGCCACAGGAGTAACCGCCTTCGGTTTGGGCAGCACCGTGGCGGCGATTACGTCCCTTCCGCATTCGTGTTGCTCGTCGCCGCCTTCGGCTCGGCGCACCCCACATCCCAATCTGTGTCGTCCGATCGGTGGATCTGGGCTCGGAGGTGAGCCCGGCCGGGCGCAGTGGTGGCGGGTGTCCGGCAGGGCCCACCATGAGGAACGTCAGCGGGCCGCGTACGTAACATCGTGCGAGACCACCCTACCCTCCCTCCGCAGGGGGGAGAAAAATTAAGGCGTCGGCCTGGTCCAGAGCGTCTTGAGCTGGCCTCGGAGAATGTGCGGCTCTCCGGCCTCGTAGCCGATGACGTAGATCCCGGCGTACTCGGAGCTGTCCTGGGTGCGGTGGGCGATGAAGTCGACGTGGACCGTGACCGTGCCGTCGGGTTCGATCGACTGCACGTACAGCTGGACCAGGTCGTCGTGCACCGTGTCGGCGAAGCCGGCGACAAACTTCTGGTAAGGCTGCTGGAGCTGGGAGGCGGTCCCCAGATAGGTGTAGGCGTTGGCGTAGTCGTGGGCATTGATGGCGTCGTAGAACCCGGTGATCGTCCGCTCGGCCAGGGGCAGCGGCACCACGCTAACCGCGGGTGAGCTCAGGGAAACGAGCTGCGAGGCTCTGGCCTGGTCAATACAGCGCGGACCGGCCGGCACGCTGACCGTCGTCTGCTGCTCGGCCATCGAGACACTGATCGCGAAGGGTCCGGCCCCACCGCACCAGTTCGCCCAGGCGAACACGGCGATCGGGGTGCCACTGGCCCCATAGGGCAAGTCCGTCTCTGCCGGCGCGGTGGCCGAGCTGCCCATGGCGGAGGGCGCCACCGTGACCCTGGAGCGCAGGTGGCACGATTCACCCGGGTTGGACGCCTTGACCGTGATGATCACACTGCCCGTGGCGGACGGGGCATCGACGGCCAGCGGGATGTCGGCGGGAAGGCAGGCGGGCAGGAAGCTCGTCTTGGCTGGCGAGGAGGGCGTGGTCTGGACTACCACGATCGGACCCACCTGGAAGGAGGGCAGGTGACTGCGGCCGGCCAACCCGACGGCAATCAGGACCGCGGCCGCCCCGGCGGCAAAACCAACGGCGAGCGAGGACACCGGCCAGTCCCGACGCCACCACGGCCTAGGCAGCGCGCTGCGTCGCGCCATCTCAGCCAGCAACTGCTGGCGGACGCGACCCACGGTCTCCGCGTCGCGGGGATCCACCCACGCGGCCTGAAGTCGGGAGTCGAGGTCGCGCAGTTTTGGATCGTCGTTATCCACGGGGCCCCTCCTCGCCCTCGCCGAGCTCCGCCCGCAGGCGTTGCGCGGCTCGGAACCAGGCCACCTTTACCGCCTGCTCACTTCGCCCCTGCACCTTCCCGATCTCGCTGTGGGTCAGTCCCACGGACCGCATCAAGAGGAGCTCTCGGTCGGCCCGAGACACCCGCCGGAGAGCCCCGGAGAGGACGACACGGTCGGTGGCCACGGTGGCAGGCGAGGCGGAACGCTGGTCGGGCACGGCATCCGCCAGGGGCACGACCGGGCGCCGCTTGCGGGCGTGGTCGATGGCCAGGTTGCGGGCGATGCGGAATACCCAGCTGCGCGGGGCGACCCCGCGATGCTCGAACCGCGGCCAGGCCTGCCAGGCCCGCAGGAACGTTTCCGACATCAGCTCTTCCGCGGCTCCGTAGTCGCGGACCGCGGCGTGCAGGTAACGAAGGACGGGCATCGCCTCCTGGTTGTAGAGTTCGAGGAACGCCTGCTCGAGATCAGCGGATCGATCCGATCCCGACGTAACACCCACCACCACGTGGGTACAACGAATGAGCCGGCCAAAGGTAACAAGGGGCCAAATCCCTCCCCCCAAATCGATGGGCAGCGCGGTCGGCGCGGCTAGCGTCCCACCCGGTCGGGAGGTCGGAACCGCATGGCCGACCAGGTGTCGTCGATCGCCCGATCCCGGGCTAACTGTTCTTCCTTGGGAGGTTTGAGAACACTCCCCGGAAGGCGTGATCACGGCCAACAGTCAGGTGCAGGGCGCGATGGCTGTCAGGCGTTCGCTCCCGTCGCTCGGGCTAGAGCCCCTCGCAATACCCCCACCCCTACCCCTCCCCGCCGGGGGGAGGGAGATTCGGTCCCTGCACGCGGGAAGGGAACCAGGCCTTTCTCAAACCCCCCAGAGAACATCACTAAGCGCGGATCGCGTCGCGAAGCTGGCGGCCGACTGGCACCACCGGCGGCGGCGTGGACCACGGAAAGTTGATCCAGCGGTCGGTGCGTCCCCAGACGTATTCGCATTTCACCATGGAACGCGACTTTTCGTAGATCACGGCGCAGCGGACATCCGCTACATGTTCGGCGCAGAAGTCCTTGACCAGCTTCAGAGTGGCGCCGGTATCGGCCACGTCGTCGGCGACCAGGACCCGGGCGCCCGCCAGGTCCACGGCGTTGAGGAGGGGTGGCAGCATCACCGGGAACTCCAG
>DASQAY010000261.1:0-2410 GCA_035635515.1 Candidatus Eiseniibacteriota bacterium
GCAGCTGTATAAGAGGCAGAGAGGCAAGCCACGAGGACCACTCAAATGCGCGGCCTGCTTTGGGGTTTGGTTCTCGGATTGGCCGCCTCCGCGTGCGTCACGTCTCCGAACCTGCCGACTACCCAAGTAAAGCAGACGCCGAAGCCAGCCGAGAGTATTGGGCAGAGCGACTGGAACTTGCTGGACGGCACGGACCTGTCGCCGATCCAGCCGAATCCGGTCGGTTGTGACACGGGCGCCACTCCTGTTCGGGCAGGCGTCGTGCCAGCCGTCGGTGTCAACCCGACCGAACGCAAGCTGAAAGCTCACCAGCCTACCGCCGTGCGCTGGGAGTTAGTTGGTGGATATTCAGGCCCCATTCTGCTTCGCGGCCGTCAACTGGACGGTCCCGCCGCTGTTTACTTCTCGCCTCTGGAGAATTCGCCGACGGACTATTCGAGCGCTGCTCGCGCCGACGGCGAACCTTTGAAGAGCATCGAAACGAGTCACGGGTCGATGCGACTCTACGCAGGCATGCGCCTATCTGCGGTTGGCGGAGCACGCTCGTGGTGGACGTATGTCTACACTGATCGTCCAGGCTGCTTCTTCTGGCAACAGAATGGCCGTGATTACGGCGGGCTACTGACCTTCCAAGTCACACCGTAGCGGCGGTTCGGGCTGGGCTAGCGGCTGATGACCAGCGGCGCGTCGTACTCTTGCGCCAGCCCGACCCCGTTGATGTCGGTGACGCTGGTCGTAACCACCAGCTTGTAGGTCCCAGGTTTCAGCTTCACGGCCAGCGTGGCCAGGTGGTTGTCGGCGTCGAAGGTAACCTGGGCATCCACGACCTTCCCGTCGTCATCTTTCACCTGGATGGTGCCGCTCGAGACCGTTTCCGCTTTGAGGTCGGCATCGAAGTGCAAGCGCACCAGCTGCCCCGGAGGCGCCTGGACGACCTCGACGGACACGACCGTGGGCCCGTGTCCCAGTGGCATCGTGGGCGAGGCCTTCACAGCGTCGATCAGGTAGCGATGTGCTTGCGGGGCGACCGAGAAGGTGCCTTGAGGCAGCAGCGTCAATTGCTCTTCGAAGAAGCTGGTCTCCACGCCGTTCTTGGCGATGAAGATCCGGACGCCCACCAGAAAGGCGTTGGGCTTCGCCCCGCTCGGCTGCACGGTCACCGGGTAGTAACGGCTGTACTTGCTCCCGGCCGGGCTCAGCAACGATGAGCTTCCGGCCTGGTACGCCGCAACACCGGCCTCATCGAGCTCTGCCCGGGCGGCAGCGCCGTCGCCACTGATCCGCGCCAGCATGAAATTGGCCACCTCGGCCAGGGCCTGGTTCGCCGCCGAGTCGGTGGTCGACGGAGTCGCGGTCGCTGTCCAGAAGGCGCGGCCACCGGCCTCGTCCAGCCGCGTGAAGAGCACCAGGTCACCGCTGGGTGACCACTGCGGCGCGGCATATTCCTTCGATGCGGCGCCGAAGGGGGTGGGACTACTGCCGTCGCGGTTGACCAGCAGCAGGCTGGGTCCGGCGCTGTTGCTATTGGTGGCGGTCGCTTCCAGGAGCAGGGAGGTCGAATCGGGGGACCAGCTCAGGTCTGACCAGGATTGACCGGCGGGGCTGGTCACGACCTTCTGGAAGGATTGGCCGTCGGCCGCGACGTAGAGATCAGTGCCCGCGCCCTGCCGGACGACCAGTGCCAGGTCGCCCTTTGCGGACCAGGCAAACTCGCCCGCTCCGGCGGGGAGCGACGTCGTCGTCGGCCCGGCGCGCAGGTCGAGGACGACCGATCCGTCGGCACCCTCTACAGCCAGCCGGGGGCTGGTTGGCGACGCCGCCAGGCGGCCGTTGCCAACGCGCAGCGCGGGACCGCTGGCCTGGGTTCCATGCAGGTCGACGATGTGCAGCCGGCCCTGATCGACGTACGCGATCCGATCCTCACCGATCCAGACCGGAGCTCGATCGGGGGCGCCGCTGAGCGTGGCGACCGTCGCTTGCAGCGTCCCTTGCACGTCCCAGACCCCGAGCTTTACCTGGTTTCCCGGCGCAACCTGCCAGGCGGCGATCAGGCCACCCGAGGGTGCGGCGGCCGCCAGGCTCCCGCCCGGAACGAGCATGCGGATCGGCGTTCCCAGCGAGCTCATCAGCCAGACGTCGGTGGTCGCCCTTGGCGCCGGCGGACCTGACGGGGTCGCGCTGGGCGTCGCGGAGGCCGACGGGGTCGGCGAGCCGGGGCCGAGCTGGCCTGCCGGGCGCGTGACCAGGACCTGGCCGGTTGGGGTCCAGACGGCCCTCAGGATGGTGCCTGGATCGGCCAGCCGGCTGTCGTAGCCGTAGTTGACGCTCGCACTCTTGAACGAGGGCGGAACGATCGGTGTCACCGGCGGCCGGACCGTCGTGAAGTGAACGACCACTGGGGTGGGAGCTG
>DASQAY010000262.1:0-4274 GCA_035635515.1 Candidatus Eiseniibacteriota bacterium
GGCGCCGTCGTCTTCGCCTCTTTCCTGCTGGTCTTGCGGCGACCAGTCAAGCAGCAGATGGCCTTGGGCGAAGACGTGCCCGCCCCCCCACTCACGCCGATGTGGCCGCAGGTGGCTGCCCTCGTCATAGGGGTGCTCCTCACGGCGGCCGGCCTGTTTGGCTCGCCGAGCGTTCCCGACAACATCCTGCCGACCATGTTCTGGCTCGTCTTCTGGATCGCGGTGCCCATCAGCATCGCCATCATCGGGAACTACTGGCCCGACGTGAGCCCTCTCAACCTGATCGCCAGGATCGCCGGCCCGCGGGCGCGCCTCAAGTATCCGGAGGTCTGGGGCTACTGGCCCGCCACGGTTCTCTTCTTCCTCTTCGCGTGTGGCGAGCTGGTCTTCAACGCGGTGGCGACCACGCCGGCCAACACGGCCCTGATCATGCTCGAGTACGCTGTCCTTACCGCCATCATGGCCGCCATCTACGGCGCCGATGCCTGGCTGCGGCATGGCGAGGTCTTCTCGGTGCTGTTCGCCACCTGGGGCCGGCTGGGCTGGTTCCGGTTCGGGGCCCCAGGCCGGCGTGGTTTCTTCGGCGGCCTGGAGCGCCCGTTCACCCCCAGCCTCAGCCGCCTCACGTTCGTGCTGCTCCTCCTCGTTTCCGTCAGCTTCGACGGTCTGCTGGCCACGCCCGCGTGGAAGACCTTCGCGGGCTCCCTGCCGGGCGGTCTGCGTCCGGCTGCCGGTGAATTTCACTGGGGCTACGCCATCGTCGAGCTGGCGGTCTTCGTCGGGTTGATCGCCGTGATCGGGGGCCTGTTCACGGGATTCGCCGCCGCCGTGCGCGCAGCCGGTCACCTGGATTCGCCACTGATTTCGGTCGTCGCCGGACTGGTTCCCTCGCTGGTCCCGATCGCCTTTGGCTACTTGGTCGCCCACAACTTCGGCTACCTCGCCATCAATGGGCAGCTGCTGATCCACCAGGTCTCCGATCCGCTGGGCACCGGGCTCGACCTGTTCGGGACGGCAAACTACGAAGTGAACCGCAACCTGATTCCGACGGCGTTCATCTGGTACTTTCAGATCGCCCTGATCATCACCGTCCACGTCATCGCCGTGATCCTCGCCCACGGCTACCTCGGCCGCACGGCAAGGACGGAAGCGCAGGGCCGGCGGGCGGAGTGGCCCTGGATCGCGGCCATGGTCGGCTACACGATGTCGAGCCTGTGGCTGCTGGCCCAGCCGATCGTGCAGGAAGGCGTCAAGGGCTAAGCTCCGGCGCGGGTGAGCAGGGTCACGGCCAGGGTGCGCCACTGGGCCATGGGCAGGGCTCGCCGATCCTCGCTCAGAACCTGGATGCAGACGTGGTCCGCTCCCGCCCTGAGATGCTCGTCCACCCGCCGCGCGATGGCGCCCGGGTCGCCCCAGGCAACTACGTCGTCGACCAACCGGTCGCTGCCGGCCTCGGCCAGGTCACCCTCCGAATACCCGAGCCGGCGCAGGTTGTTGGCGTAGTTCGGCAAGGCGAGGTAGCTCTTGGTGTGCCCGCGGGCGATGCGCCGCGCCGGCTCCGCGTCCGTTTCCAGCACGACGGCCTGCTCTGGGGCGAGCAAGCGATCGGCGCCGAGAATCGCGCGAGCCCGCCGGGTGTGCTCAACCGGGACGAAGTACGGGTGGGCGCCCCAGCTGCGGTCCCTGGCCAGGGCCAGCATCCGCGGCCCCAGCGCGGCCAGCACCCGCCGCGGTTCGTCCTTTGGCGGGGCAGCCTGGAACGGCGCCTTGTCCATGCCATCGAGATAAGCCCGCATGGTTTCGACCGGCTTCCTGTACTCATGGCCGCGGCCCTCAACAGAAACGGCATGGCTCACGCCCACACCTAGCAGGAATCGATCGGGAAAGGCCTCGGCCAGGGTCTTCTGGCCGGCCGCCATGGTCCACGGATCGCGGGCGTAGATGTTCGCGATGCCGCTGGCAATCACGATACGCTGGGTGCCCGAGAGCAGGATGGCGGCGTTGGCAAACACCTCGCGGCGTACGGACTCACCGATCCAGATGGCGCCGTAGCCCAGTTCCTCCAGCTGCGCGGCAGCCTTCTGCGCCTCGGCAGCCGGTTGGAAATCGAGACTGGTGGTCCAGATCCCGATCCTGCCCAGGTCCATCTCTGGAATCCATTCTGGCATTCGGGAGAATATGGCCGATGAATCCCGTCGGATGGGTCCAGGGGCTGGAGGGCGCGACGCTGGCCGCGGTGCTGGCTGGGTTTATGTTCGTCGAGGAGGCGGGAGTTCCTCTCCCCTTCGCACCCGGAGACATCCTGCTGGCCATCGGGGGCATCGCCATCGCCGGCGGCCGGGTCGATCCGGTGACCCTGGTGCTGGCCACCTTCGTCGCCACCGTAGCCGGGGCGGTTCTGGGTCGCGAGATCTTTGCCCTGGTTGGATGGGAACGCCTGATGCGGGTGGCGACGCGGCTGCGTGCCGGCACACCCCTCGAGCGGGCAGCCGGTCTGCTTCAGCGGAGTGGGTGGCGCGGCGTCTTTACGGCTCGCCTCATCCCCGGACTGCGAGTGGAAACCACGCGAGTCGCGGGCGTGAGCCGGATGCCCCGCCAGGTTTTCCTCGCCGGGCTGCTGCCGGCGGCCGCCGTCTACATCGCCGCCTTCGTCGGCCTGGGCGCCGCCTTCGGTCGCCCGATTCTGGCGCTGATCCACGCCGGGGAGCACAACGTCTTGCTCGCCGGCCTCGCCCTGGCGCTGATCGTCCTGTTCGTCTTCCTGCTGCGGGGACCGGTCCAGCGGACACTGTCGACGCTGGCCCCCGCAGGCTGGGCGGGCGCGCTGCGCATCCGAACGGACTCCGCCGGGCTTCTCTTGATCCCCGCCTGCATCGGGATCAACTTTGCCGGCCATGCCGTCGCCGTTTGGCTGAAGCTGCCCCTCTTTCTCGATTCGGTAGGCACCGTCCTGTGCGCGGTGATCGCCGGACCCTGGGTGGGTGGCAGCGTCGGCTTCATCAGCAACCTGGTGAGCTCGAACACCATCGAGCCGATCGCCTCGTCCTATGCGGTGGTCTCCGTCGCCATCGGATTCGCGGCCGGAATGTGGACGCGCCTGAAGTGGCGCAATCGCGCCACGGCGTGGATCGCGCTGTGGCTGGCCTGCTTCGCCATCGCCTCTTTGATGTCGACCCCCCTCAATCTCGCCTTCAACGACGGCCACAGCGGCGTCCCCTTGGGAGACGTGATCTATGGATGGCTCAGTAGCGCCCACCTTCCGGGAGTCAGCGCCGCCTATCTCGGGGAGGCTGCCATCGATCTGCCAGACAAATTGATCACCGTCGCCGTGGCGCTGCTGATTGCCCAGGGGCTGCCCAGGACGCAGCCCAAGGCCCGCGGGGTCGACCTCGATCTGGGTGAGGCGTTGACGTTCATCTTTCGCACCCCGAGCTGGCGGCGCAAGCTGCTGGCGGCTGCCCTCTGCCTGGTGTTCTTCTGGCTGGTCATCCCGGGTCTCTGGTTCATTGGGTACGCCGTCGCCGTGGCACGCCAAGTGCGTAACGGGACCACCGAGCTCCCTGCCTTCGGCGGTCTGCGGCAGAAGCTCAAAGATGGCACCCTGCTCGTCATCATTGCCATCGCCTGGAACATCCCCGGGGTCATCCTCTCGATCCCGGCCGGGCTGGTGACCGGGCGGGGCACGGCGGCGACTCTCGTGGCGGTCCTCGCCGGGCTGGGCAGCCTGTGGGGCCTGTTTGCGCTGGTGGCATGGCCGCCCATCTACAGCCAGTACCTCCAGGCCGGGGTCAGGGCGGCGTTCAACGTCCCGGCGATCATCGAGCGATTTCGTTCAGCCCTGGGGCTCTCCATCGTGATCGGCGCGTTGCTCATCGTGCTCTCCACGGTCTGGGTGATCGGGTTCCTGGCCATCGGGGTCGGCGTTCTCTTCACCCTGACCTATGCGAGCTGGATCGGCTCCTACCTGGTCGGGAAATACGCGGCTCTGACTGACCACGCGGTCGGCGTGGTGCCCTCGTTGTCTAGCCCGCCTGCCGCAGTTCCTCGAAGCCGGGAGAGCTGATCAGGACATCCGCGGTCGCGATGTTGGTGGCCAGCGGCACGTTGCGCACGTTGCAGATGCGCAACAGCGTCTGGATGTCCGGGTCGTGCGGGTGCTTATCCAGCGGATCGACGATGAAGAGGACGGCGTCGACCTCCCCTTGCACGATCCGGCTGGCGATCTGCACATCGCCCCCCAGCGGGCCGGGGCTGAGGCGCTCGACCGGAAGGCC
>DASQAY010000263.1:0-1657 GCA_035635515.1 Candidatus Eiseniibacteriota bacterium
TGCTCTGCTCCGTCAGGTCCAGCGGGAGGACGCCCTTGCTGACCAGCATCGGGTCGACGGTGGGGATACCGAGTGTGGCGTTGAATTGCTTGGCCATTTCGACGAAGAACACGTTGAGACCGACCAGTTGGTGCTTGGCGAAGCCGGTGCGGACCTGGAGGTCGATGTCGGTAGCCGGGAGGGCGTTCTCGGCTTCGGGGAAATTGCTGTGCTCCTGGATGTCGGCGATCTTGCTGCGGAAGGGGTTTTTCGCCGCGTCGGCGCTGGGCATGTGGCAGTCTTGGCACGATTTGGCGAGCGTGCCGGGGCCGAAGGGCAGCTTGCCGCCGTCGGGGGTGTCGCCGGTGCGGTAGGCGCTGAAGGCCCACTCGGGGTAGGTGGTTTGTTCGTAGCTGTAGGCGATCGTTTTGGTGCCGCTGAAGACCGGCAGGTGGACCGTGTGGCAGGTGCCGCAGATTTCCGAAGATTTGATGGTCTGGCTGTGCTCGGGGACGATGCCGAGGGCGTGATTCATGGGAGTCTGCTTGGGGTCCTCGAACGGGCCGTAGAGCTTGTCCGGGTCGCCGACCAAGAAGCTGCCGGTGAAGGTGCGGGCGAAGCCCCTGTTGTCGGGGTTGAGGAATTGCTGGCGCTGCTCGACGCAGCGGTTTTGCGGTTCCTTGGCGTAGCGGGCGGTGTCGGCCTTGCCGAGGACCATGTGGTGGCAAGCCGCGCAGGAGACGCCGTCCCGGGCCAGGCCGCCGAAATGCGATTGCAGCGTGTTGGCGGGGTAAGGGATAGCGTCGACCATCTCGCGCAGGAAGTCGGGGCAGGCTTGGCCGGGTTTGGCCGTGTCGATGGCGAACTGACGCTGACCCTGGATGCCGTGGCAGCCGAGGCAGGTGGTCTGCACGGTTGGGGAAGAGTCCGGGTGGAAGGACTGGGTCTCACTGGCAAGTTGGGCGAAGAAGATCGGATCGCGGCCGGCGAGGCCCATCGGGCTGGTGCGCCAGGTGCCATAGGGGGAGAAATTATACAGGCTGGGCTGGCCGGTGGTGACGATCGGGGCGGTCATAACGAACTGCAGGCCGGTGCCGCCAGCGCTGTGGCAGCCGACGCACTGGTCGGAGGTCACGAAGGCATGGGCTTCCTTCGGGCCGTGGCCGGGGACCCAGACGTTGTCGTAGGTCTGGGACGGCATTTCCAGAGTATCCGCCTGGTCCGGGCTGATCGGCGGGAACTGGCGGAGGTTGAGGGCGGCCAGGAAGGCGGTGCTGCTGGGTCGGAGTTTTATCAAGCCCATCGAGGTGGGCATGCGGGCGGCGGCCAGGATCTTTAGATGCTCGGAGGGGACGGCGGTTTCGGGGCCTTTGACCGGGGCCTGGATGCCGAAGCTTTGGGTCTGGTAGAAGTCCTGGCTCAGGAAGGACAGGTAGGAGCCGGGCTGGCCCCTGATGTTGTCGGGGCTTGCGAATGTCTGGTTATCTCGGGCGGAGGCGTGGCAGTTGAGGCAGTACTGGCCGAAGCCCATGAACGGCAGTGGGCTGGAGGCGACCGGGGGGTAGTCGACGTGCCAGCCACTTTTCACGTCGGGCCAGCCGTACCAGCCCCAGAACCAGCCGTCCTTGGCGGCTTTGCTGTCTCGGATCATGACCGCGGCCCCTTGTTCGACCGGTTT
>DASQAY010000264.1:0-8600 GCA_035635515.1 Candidatus Eiseniibacteriota bacterium
ATGCCGGGCTGACCCGGCTCGACGCCAACCTTCGGTGGCAGCCGGACCTGGCCACCGAGGTGCCCACCCTGGAAAACCATGGGGTTACCTGGGACCGCGCGGCCGCCACCATGGAGGTGACCTATCATCTGCGCCCCGGGCTCAGATGGTCCGATGGCCAGCCGATCACCGCCCAGGACGTCGCCTACACCTGGAAGGTGATCGTCGACCCGAGCACGGCGGGCGTGCTCTCCACCGACGGCTACATCCTGATTTCCCGGATAGACGTGCGAGATCCGACCACCTTCACCCTGCACTACGACCGGATCTATCCCGAGTACCTGGGCCTCTTCTCGGCGGTTCTGCCGCACCACCGGCTGCAGGACATCGGGTTGGACCGGCTGGCCGCTGACGTCTTTTGGAACCGGCCCGACGTGGTGTCCGGTCCCTACAAGATCTCGGA
The DNA here is from genome assembly GCA_035635515.1 of Candidatus Eiseniibacteriota bacterium. Lineage (GTDB taxonomy): Bacteria > Chloroflexota > Dormibacteria > CF-121 > CF-121 > CF-121. The sequence continues at coordinate 443 of DASQAY010000264.1, forward strand.
GCTGGTACCGGACGAGCACATCACCCTGGTGCGCAACGAGGCCTGGTCGGCCGGGCGCGATGGGCAGCGGCCGCACCTGGACCGCATCATCTATAAGATGTACCCGGAGTCGGGCCAGCTGATCGAGGCGGCCGCCGCCGGCCAGGTCGACCTGGCGCTGGAGGTTCCCGAAACCGCCCTCAAGGGACTCGGCACCCTCAAGGGTGCGCTGCCCCACCTGCGGTCGGCCCTGGCTTACGAGCAGGTCACATTCAACCAGGCGGACCCCAATCCCCTCACCGGCCAATCGCCGCCCTGGGCCGGCGATCCGGTGGTGCTGCAGGCGCTCGGTCTGGCTGTTGACCGGCGGGGCATCAACCAGGAGCTGCTTGCCGGCCGGGCCCGCCTGGCCGATTCGCCAATTCCCAGCGCCCTGGGCGACTTCCACGGCACGGGGCGGGGGCCAGCGTACGATCCGCAACGGGCCAACCAGCTGCTGGACGGCGACGGTTGGCTGCGGGGCTCGGACGGGATCCGAGCTAAAGGCCAAAGACGGCTGAGTTTTTCGATCTCCACCACGCTGGATAACCCGCTTCGCCTGGCGGTCCAGGACCGCCTGATCGCCGACTGGCGGGCGGTGGGGGTGGAGGTGACGGCCCGCGACGCCCGACCGGTGGACCTGTTCAGCGGCTATGCGGAGCAGGGGAAGCTGGCTCGGGGCCAGTTCGAGGCCGGGCTGTGGACCTGGAGCATCGGCCCCGACCCGGATGGGGTGTACCCCATCGAACACTCCAGCGCCATCCCCAGCGACCGGAACGAGGGCAAAGGGTCGAACTTCGGGCGGCTCCAGGATCCTCAGATCGACCACTTCCTCGATGCCGGCCGGGCATCCGTGCTGGAGGCCGACCGGACCCGGGCCTATGCGGCATTCGTGCGCGCCTATGCGACGCACGGCGCCGAGCTCCCGCTCTACGAGCGGGTGCTGACGGTGCTGGCCTGGCCCCATCTGCACAACCTGCTGGTCAACCCGGGTCCCAACACCACCCTCTGGAATGTGCAGGACTGGTGGGTCGACGGCTGAAGAGCAAATTGGGGCGCACAGTCCGGCGCCGAATCGTTAGGAAAGGTTAGAGAAGGCCCGCTTTCGTTGACAGGTCAGGGGGTCGACCGTAGAATTCGGCTCGCAGAAAATGCTGGCAGGTTTCTATTCGCGTGCCAGCCGTTTGCAATCAAGAAAGTTTGAGGAAGGAGGAGTGCATGACAGGCAACCTGCGAAGCCTTAGGTTACTGTCGCTCGGCGGCGTTGCGGGCGTGCTGCTGGCCGCGTGTGCTGGTGGGACAACCACGACGACAAGCGGTAGTCCCAAGTCCGGCGGCAGCGTCACGGTGGCGTCGTGGCAGGAACCGGATACCTTGCTGGCGGCGGGTGTCACGGACAGCATGACGCACGCGTACGCGGATGTGGGCCCGGCAATGGAGGGGTTACTTCGGGCGAAGGCGGTCGTAGACGTTCCCAAGAATCCCAAGATCTCGGACTACTGGGAACCGCAGTTGGCCACCAACGTCCCGACGGTGGAGAACGGCGACGTCAAGGTCAACGGGACGACGATGGACGTCACCTGGAAGCTGCGCCATGGCGTGAAGTGGCATGACGGCATGCCGTTCACATCCAAGGACGTTAAGTCGACCTTCGACTTCTGGTGGGTGAAATACAAGGACAAGAACCCCACGCCAGTCATCTCGACCAGCGGGTGGGATCAGGTCAGCGGGGTCGATACCCCCGATGACTTCACCGCCGTCGTCCATTGGAAGAGCATCTTCGGGCCATATATCGCATTCGGCGCCGGACCCTATGGCATCCTGCCCGATCACCTGCTCCAGCAGGTATGGGCGAAGTCCGGGGACATCACCAAGGAGAAGCTCAGCATCGCCATCCCGGGCGGCTTCAACGGCACCGATACCTGGGACAAGTGGATGGTGGGCACGGGGCCCTTCATGTTCAAGGAATGGGTTACCGGCGACCACTTGACCATGGTCAAGAACCCGCATTGGTGGGGCTCGCACCAGCCCTACCTCGATACCATCACCGTCAAGTTCGAACCCGACACCAATACCCAGCTGGCCGACCTGCGGACCAACACCATCGATATGGGGCTGGACTTCCGGGCGGCCCTGCTCAGCCCGCTGTCCCACCTGGACGCGGTCACGACCACGATCCTGCCCGATAGCGGAGCAGAGAAGATCGACCTGAACCTGCACAACGCGTTCCTACAGGACAAGGCGGTGCGGCAGGCCATCCTGATGGGGATCGACCGGCAGAAGATCGTGGACACCCTGCTGGAAAGCAAGACCACGGTCCCGCCGGATTCGTGGCTCTGCCTGGGCACCGGCGGCTGGTGCCAGGACCCCAGCGCTACCCATACCAAGTTCGACCCCGCGGCGGCCCAGACCCTACTGACCAACGCCGGCTACAAGGTGGACAAAGACAAGTGCGGCGGTATGCGGTCGTCGCCGGCCGGGGCACCCACCAATGGCAAGTGCCTGGAGGTCAAGCTCGTGACCACCTCCGGCAACGCCCTGCGGGAACAGCAGGAGGTCGTCATCGCCTCGGACCTCAAGCTGATCGGCGTCAAAGTCACCCAGCCGTTCAACAACCCGCGCGCCGGGAAGCTGTTCGGCTCGTATTCGAACGGGGGTACTCTCTACACCCATGTCTTTGACATGGCGATGTACACCAACACCTACAGCGGACCGGCGGAGCCGGATGCGTTCTACGCCGGCTACGTCAGCTCGCAGATTCCGAGCGATGCGAATCAAGGCCAGGGTCAGAACGACACCTTTACCAACGACGCGCGGGTTGATGCGGCCTTCAACAAGGGCCGGGTAGCGGTCGCGCAAGCGGACCGCAAGCAGGCCTACGTCGACGCTCAGAAGGCGCTGGCCGACATCATCCCCGAGATCCCGCTCTACCAGCAGCTGACGGTGATCGCCTACAACAAGAAGTTGCAAGGCTTCAAAGGCAACGACTTCTTCTGGATGAACAACGCCGAAGACTGGTACGTTTCGTCCTAACGGCGTGATGGAAGGGCGCCTCTGGGAGGCGCCCTTCCTCGTTTCTGGGGACCGGCCAAGCGGCCGGGCGGCGCCGGCCAGGCGGCCTATTCGATCGAGGAAACCTATGGCTATACTCTGGAGGGAAGGGCGCGCGTGACCAAGTACATCCTCCGGCGAGTCCTGCAGGCCATCCCGGTTCTGTTCGTCATCTCCCTCATCCTGTTCACGATCACGCAGGTGCTGCCCGACAAGCCCTGGGCCTTGCTGCTGCACAACCCGCGCTTGACGCTGGCGGACCGGCTGCGCATCCTTCATTACTACGGCTTTGATCAGCCGTTCTGGCTGCAGTACTTCCTCTATATGAAGCACCTGCTCTCCCTGCCGCCAGATCTCGGAACCTCGTACTTCAGCCATCAGACCACCCTCAGCCTGATTCGCGAGCGGCTGCCCAACACCCTGGTCCTGATGGGGAGCTTCTACATCGTGACGCTCTCGCTATCGATTCCGATCGGCATCATCGCCGCCGTCAAGCAGTACTCGAAGTTCGACAACCTGGTCACCACCGGCGCCTTCGTCGGGATCTCCCTGCCGAACTTCTGGTTTGGCCTGATGCTGATCATCCTGTTCGCGGTCATCCCGTATGAGCACCTTGGCTTCAAGATCTTCCCGACCGGCGGGATGTGGGATCCCGGTCATGTGGTGGACCCGCTGAACCTTCTCTGGCACCTGGTCCTGCCGGCGATCGTGCTGTCGGTCCAGTCGATCGCCCAATACAGCCGGTTCATGCGGAGCAGCATGCTCGATGTCCTCAATCAGGACTACATCCGAACGGCTCGGGCGAAGGGCCTGGCCGAGGGCCGTGTCGTCCTCCGGCATGCCCTCCGCAATTCCCTGCTGCCCCTGATCACGCTGATGGGGATCGAGATCCCGCAGCTGTTCGTGGGTGCCCTCATCACGGAGCAGGTGTTCGCCTGGCCCGGGATGGGCCGGCTGTTCTGGGACGCCGCTCAGAAGACCGACGTCCAGGTCCTGGTGGGCATCCTGGTCCTGCTCTCCGTGCTAGTTGTGTTCGGAAACCTGATCGCCGATGTGGCCTATGGATGGGCCGATCCGCGGATCCAGTACCGGTAGGAGGGATGGACGATGATTGACCCGACCCCCAGCCAGACTACCGAGATCGTCGAAGCCGCCGCCGTTCCCCAGCCTCAGCCTGATTACGACGTCACCCGTGAGGTGGGGTACTACCAGCTGGTCTGGCGCCGGCTGCGCCGGCACCGGATGGCCATGATCAGCGCGGGGGTCCTGGTCTTCCTCACGCTGGCGTCGTTCATCGTCCCCAACATCCTGTCCAGCCTCGCTCCCACCGTCTTCAGTGACACCCCGGACCTGCTCCACCGGTTTGGATCGCCCGCCTGGCCACACATCATGGGCACCGATGAGCTTGGTCGTGACATCTTCCGTCGCATCCTGCAGGGAGGTCAGATCTCTCTCATGGTCGGCCTCTTCGGCATGATGGTCACCGTCCTGCTAGGCGGCACCATTGGAGCGGTAGCCGGCTACTTCGGCTCCATTGTGGACAACATCCTGATGCGGATCACCGATGCCATGCTGACCATCCCCCAGATCTTCCTGCTGATCCTGATTGCCACCGCCTTCGGCGGCTCGGTCTCTCCCACCGTGATGGTGCTGGCCATTGGCCTGACGCTGTGGCCCTACCCCGCCAGAATTATCCGCTCGGTGGTGCTCTCCATCAAAGAAAAGGAGTTCGTCGAAGCCGCCCGGGCGGTGGGTTCGGGGAACAGCAAGATCATCCTCCGCCACGTGATCCCCAACGCCCTCGGCCCCATCCTGGTGGCGGCCACCCTCTACGTCGGAGCCGCCATCCTGACCGAGAGCGCGGTCAGCTACCTGAACCTCGGGATCGGGCCGCCGCTGGCCTCCTGGGGCAGCATGCTCTTCCGGGCCCAGGAGTTCATCTGGGAGGCGGGCTACTACGCGCTATTCCCGGGCCTCATGATTCTGATCACGGTCCTGTGCATCAACTTTATGGGTGACGGGTTGCGGGACGCCTTCGACCCGCGGTCCTTCGACCGCTAGACGAGGCACCGCCATGGCTGACCTGCTCCGCCTCGAAGGTCTCAGGACGCACTTTAAGACCAATGATGGCGTGGTGAAAGCCGTGGATGGCGTCGACTACTCGGTCAAGCGTGGCACCACGCTGGGACTGGTCGGCGAATCCGGCTGCGGCAAGAGCGTGACGGCGCTCTCCATCATGCGACTGCTTCCGCGAACGGGGCGCATCGCTGCCGGTCGCGTCTGGTTCGAGGGCCGCGACCTGGCCGAGTCGAGCGAGGAGGAGATGCAGGACGTCCGCGGCAATGACATCTCCATGATCTTCCAGGAGCCGATGACCTCCCTCAACCCGGTCTTCACGGTTGGCGACCAGGTGGGGGAGGCCATCAAGCAGCACCTGCGCGTCTCCGACAAGGAGGTCAAGGAGCGGGTGATGGATCTGTTCCGCCTGGTCGGCATCTCGGCGCCGGAGAGCCGGATGAACGATTTCCCGCACCAGATGAGTGGTGGCATGCGGCAGCGGGTCATGATCGCGATGGCGCTGTCTTGCAATCCGAAGCTCCTGATCGCGGATGAGCCCACCACGGCGCTGGATGTCACCATCCAGGCCCAAATCCTGGAGTTGATGCGCGAGCTGAAAGAGAAAAAGGACATGGCGATGATCTTGATAACCCACGACCTGGGGGTCATCGCCGAGGTGGCCGAGGACGTGGCGGTGATGTACGCGGGCAAGATCGTCGAGCATGGCACCGTGAGCCAGATTTTCGAGAAGCCCATGCACCCCTACACCCAGGGTCTGCTCGCCTCCATTCCGAGCCTCGGCGCCCGCGGGGTGCGCCTCAACGTGATCAAGGGCACCGTCCCCCATCCTCTCAACCTCCCGCCAGGGTGTCTCTTTGCCCCCCGGTGCCCGCACGCGTTCGACCGCTGCCCCACCGCCTTCCCCGCCCGGATGGACCAGGGTGATGCGCACGACGTTGCCTGCTACCTGTATGGGGACGCTGATGAACCGGGCACCCAGGTTGCCCGGCCGGCCCCCAGGGCGGCCACCGCATGAGCACGGCGCTGGACCAGGCGCCCGGCAGCTTTCCGGCCCAGGCCCCCGCCGGCCAGCCGCTGGTCAGCGTGCGGGGGCTGCAGAAATATTTCCCCATCAAGGGCGGAGTCCTGCAGCGGACCGTGGCCCACGTCAAGGCGGTCGATGGCATCGACTTCGATATCCGTGCCGGCGAAGTCTTGGGGCTGGTGGGCGAGTCGGGGTGCGGCAAGACGACCACCGGCCGCCTGCTGCTGCGGCTGATCGAGCCCAGTGCCGGCCAGGTGCTGTTCGAAGGGCGCGACGTGCTCAAGATGGGCGGCCGCGAGCTGAAGGCGCTCCGGGCCGAAATGCAGATCATCTTCCAGGACCCCTATGCCTCCTTGAATCCGCGGCTTCCCATCGGGGAGATCATCGGGGAGGGGCTGGCCAACCACGGCATGCACCGCCGGCGGGAACGGGAGGAGGCGGTGGCCGACATCCTGGAGAAGGTCGGGCTTCGCCGCTATTTCATCAACCGGTATCCCCACGAGTTCAGCGGCGGCCAGCGGCAGCGCATCGGCCTGGCCCGAGCGCTGGTCCTCCGACCCAAGTTCATCGTTGCCGACGAGCCGGTCTCCGCCCTGGATGTCTCCATCCAGTCGCAGGTGTTGAATTTGATGGCGGACCTGCAGCGGGAGTTCGGCCTGACCTATCTTTTCATCTCGCACAACCTCAGTGTGGTGCAGCACGTCAGCGACCGGGTGGCGGTGATGTACCTGGGGAAGATCGTGGAGCTGGCCGAGAGCGTGGATCTCTACCGGAGCCCCAAGCACCCCTACACCCAGGCGCTGCTGTCTGCTATCCCGCTGCCCAACCCCAAGGAGCGCCGCCGCCGCGTGATCCTCACGGGAGACGTGCCCAGCCCCATCAACCCGCCCAGCGGCTGCCGCTTCCACACCCGCTGCCCGCTGGCCCGGGACATCTGCTCGAAAGTGGAGCCAGCCTTCGAGCTCAAAGCCTCTGGACACTGGGCAGCCTGCCATTTCGCGTAGCGTTACCGGCCTGGATCGGGCCGTAACCTGACTCGCGTATAAGTAAGAGAGCACATGGAAACGCCTCCCGAGATCACGCCCTCCTCGCCGCCGCCGGTGGCGGTCGGCCGCCGCATCTTCCTGGGGTTGCTGGGGGCCGGCGCCGGGGGCCTGCTGATCGGCGGCAAGCTGGTCCAGGAGCCAAGGGCCTACAAGAACGTCAGCACCATGCCGGTCAACCTGAACGGCGCCGACACCATTCAGCCCCGCAACCTGGTCTTCCGCGGGCTAGAGCGCTTCCGCTATTACTCGGTGGCGCCCGTTCCAAGCTACCGGACGGCGACCTGGCGGCTCCGGGTGGGCGGACTGGTCGATCGGCCGCTGGTGCTCACCTATACCGACCTCTACACCATTCCCTCGGTGTATGTGCGCGCCGACTTCCGCTGCGTGACGGGGTGGGTCGTGCATGACAACCTCTGGCGTGGGATCCAGCTGCGGACCATCTTCCAGCTGGCGGGGGCGCAGCCAGCCGCGCGGTTTGTCACCTTTACGTCATTCGATGGCATCTATCGGGAGAGCTTCACGCTCGACCAGGCTCAATCGGAGCACGCCATCGTGGCCTTCGAGCTCAACAAGCGTCCGCTGCCGACCGAGCAGGGCGCTCCCGCCCGCATCATCAATCCGGACATGTTCGGTTACAAGAACCTGAAGTGGCTGGGTGGCATCTCCCTGACGGCCAACCGGGAGAACGGCTACTGGGAGCAAAAGGGCTGGTGCAACCCGCTGATCGGGTCTGATTTTGACGACTGCGCCTGACCTGGGGGCCCCCGCGTCCCCGCGGGTGCTTCGATTCGACGCCACCGAGCGCTGGATGCACTGGGCGTTTTCCGCCCCCTTCCTGGTGTTGCTCATCACCGGCATCGCGCTGGGGCTGCCGCAAACGGAGGTCCTGCTCACCCACCGGGATCTGATCCGGGCCGTCCACCTGGCGTCGGCGGTGGCG
>DASQAY010000265.1:0-12668 GCA_035635515.1 Candidatus Eiseniibacteriota bacterium
GGCGACCGGATCCGCGAGGTGGGCAAAGAATATGGGACCACCACCGGGCGGGCCCGGCGGGTGGGATGGTTCGACGCGGTGGTGGCCCGGTACACGGTGGCCCTGAATGGCATCGGGTCGATTGCTCTCACCAAGCTGGACGTCCTCGATGGCGTGGATCCTATCCGGATCTGCACCGGCTACCGGAGCAAGGGCGTGCTGCACGACCATCCCATGTCGAACATCAGCCACCTGAAACACTGCGAGCCCGTCTACGAGGAACTGCCGGGATGGCAGGCGTCGACGCGGGCGGCCCGGCGTGCGGTGGACCTGCCCGACGCCGCCCGGCGCTACATCGCCCGGGTGGCCGAGCTCAGCGGCGCCCCGGTGGACATCGTCTCGGTCGGGCCGGGACGCGAAGAAACCCTCTGGATGAAGGAGCCGAGCCTGGCGGGGCTGGCCCGCTAGGGGACGCTAGATCCGGAAGCCGTGCAGCCTGACCAGCAGGGCCAGGCCCCCAATGCCGACGTACCAGGCGATCGACAGGACGGTCAGGATCGATTTCAGCCACGTCGGATCTGGGCGTCGCCACGTCAGCCAGAGACCGATGGGGTTGATCACGACCAGCGCCAGGGCCTGCACCAGGCGGTTTCCCCCGCGGGAACGGCTCCGGCGGGCGGCCTGGATGCGCATCTGGCGAACGATATCGTCCTGAGCCGACACATCGAACTGATGGACGCGAGCCGCCGGCTGGTAGCGACGCGACGCGGCCACGGATGAGCCACTGGTGGCGAGCACCGGCTGACGGGACACGGGCAGGGGCGCCGTCCGAGCCGGGCGAACCGCCTGCCGCCCGGCCGCTGGCCCGGAGAGCGAGGGATAGGCCGGCCGGCGCCGCAGCCGGCGGAATGCCGGCCAGGAGAACCGGGCGCCCGAGGTGAGCTGATAGACCAGGGTGGCGAACAGGCCGACCACGAGGAGGCTCTGCCAGGCGGCGTTCGGTCCCTGCCCGAAGGCGCGCAGCACCATGGTGAGGCCCCCGGCGAAGACTCCGATGGCGGCGGTGAGCCGGTCCGAAAGGACCATTCGGCGCCGGTCGGCGGCCAGGAATCCGGCAATGTAAAGCGTCGGGCCGCTGCTCAGCTGAAACGCGACGTCAGAGCCGTACGCGAGCGCGCCCGCCGCCAGGCCGGCGTAGTAGCCAAGCAGGAGACTGAGCGATATCTTCCGGCAATACCACAAGTAGACGACGCCCAGCAGGACCGCGCCCATGGAGGTGGCGCCCATCGGTCCCGGGACGTTCCCGACGTACATCTTGATGGGATCGACCACGGCGTGAAACCGGTACCAGAGCGTCAGCGGATCGTCGAGCGGCCGCAGGTCGAACGCGTTGACAAAGGGAATGCGCAGCTGGCCCTCCACCAGGAAGAGGAAGGCGAAAACCAGCAGGGCCGGCGGCACCAGCATCCGCATCAGCTGCGGCCAGACCACGGTGTCCAGGATCACCAGCACGATCACCAGCGCCACCGCCAGCCAGGGTGGGGTGACCGGTGACAGGAAGCAGGCGATCAGCAGGCTGGCGATCAGTGGGTGCGAGGCCTTGAAGCCCACCCAGGCCGGGAGGCCGACGGTCATCCGGGCCAGCTGGATCGACAGCAGGCACACGATCCCGGCCAGCAGGCAGAGCCCGTACAGGAGCAGGGCGTCTTGCCTGAAAAACAGGATGCTGAAGACGATCAGGGGAAGCAGCGCGAGGGCATAGGTGCTGTCGAAGGGGAGCTGATCGGACTGCACCAGCAGCGCCTGGGGCAGGCGAAGCAGCTGCGACCATACCTCGCGCACGGGCCCCTTATTGTAGTCGAGGTTGCCCGGAATTACCTCCTGGAGGGGTTACTGCGAGTGCCTCAGGAGGCGGCCTGCTATCCTACTCCAGATTTCCAGGCGCCCACTGTGAAGCTCTTGCACCGAACCTTCCTTACGTTTTTGCTGGGTCTGCTGGCCGGGGCGCTCGCGTGGATGCTCCCGGCGGCCGCCGCCGACGTCCACTGGACCCCGGCCGGCGTGCAGCAGCTGGGCGATGCGGACCGGGCCGTTTGGTCGATTGACTCGGCACCGGGTCACCCCAACATCCTGCTGCTGGCGACCTCCGGACACGGCGTGCTGCGTAGTGTGGACCGTGGCGCAACCTGGACGGCGGCGATCCCGAAGGTGGACGCCTGGTTGGTCCGCTTCGACCCCGATCACGCCGGCGTCGCCTATGCCGGCACGGCTGGGGTCGGCCTGTTCAAGAGCGTGGACGGGGGCGTGACCTGGAGTCCCAGCAATCAGGGGCTGACCGATCCCGACGTGCGCGCCGTCGCTCTGAATAAGGACCTGCTGGTGGTGGGAACGAGCCATGGCGTGTTTTCGTCGGGCGACGCCGCAGCCACCTGGCAGAGCCTCGGACTGGCGGATCTGAACATCGACGCCGTGGCCATCCTGCCGACCGCGAAGGGCCTGACGCTGCTTGCCGGAGCGGACAACGGCGTGTCCACCGGGGGGAGCTATCTCTTTCGGAGCCAGGACCTGAGTGCCAGCTGGAGCAGCGTCCACCTGCCAGGCGATCCCGGCATCGTGGCCTCGGTGAGCGTTGGCGGCCTGCCCGCCTCGGCCTCCGACCGGCCGGTGGTGGTGGGGACGGCGGGCGGCCTGTTTCGCAGCGACGACGCTGCCACTACCTGGACCCAGGTCGGCGGACTGCCTGAGACCGATTTCAACCTGGCCCTCTTCAACCCGGCCAACCCCGAGCAGCTCTATGTCGCCAGTGATGGGGACCTGGGAGCCGGCGGAGTTTTCCGCTCCCTCGACCGAGGCAGCACCTGGAGTCCGGTTGGATTCGGGCTGCCGGCCCATCCGCGGGTGACGGCGCTGGCGCTCCAGCCCGCCGCTCCGCTCACGGTCTTCGCCGCCACCTGGAACCCCACCACCCAGCAGGTCGGCCTCTACCACATCCCGGACCCCGATGCCACCAGCGGGTCAACCCCGGTCGCGCCCAAACCTAGCAGCGCGGCGGCCAACGCGTCGGCAGCCAGCGCGCCGGCCCGGTCCACCGCCAACCCCGGGGCCGCGCCGACGGCGTCGCTGGCGGCCAGGGTGGCCATCGCGGCGGGCGCGGTGATGCTGGTCCTGATCGCGGTGGCGGTGGTGGGGGCCCGTCGGTTCCGGTCGTCATGAGGTTGTCGCGGCGAGGGTCCACCCGGTTAACAGTTCTTCGACGCTTTACGGTTTACGGTTAACCCGGCTCCCAGTAGGCTCGCAGGGATGGCGCCTTGGTTCCCGCCACGGGAGGTTGATCAGCCCTGCTTACCACGCGACCCCGCCGGATCGTGAGCATGGACTCGGCCGAAGCCACCCTGCGGACGCTGGGCATTGAGTTGCCGGATCCTCCCAAGGCCCTGGCCTCGTACGTCCCGCTCCAGCAGGTTGGCGAACTCCTCTACACGTCGGGCGTGATCCCCGTCTGGAATGGCGAAATTCGCTTTCGGGGGATGGTGGGAGGAGACCTGAGCTTGCGCGAGGGCGTTCAGGCCGCTGAGATGTGTGCACTCAATATCATCAGCCTGGTCCGCCAGCACACGGGTTCCCTGGACCGGGTCGAGCAGTTCGTTCAGCTCAGCGGCTTCGTCCGGTCGGCGCCCGGCTTTGAGGAGCAGCCCAAGGTCCTCAACGGCGCCTCCGACCTGATCTTCAAGGTGTTTGGCGAGCGCGGCCGGCATACCCGCCAGGCCCTGGGGACCAACGAGCTCCCGCTGGGCGTCCCGGTCGAGATCTCGGCGATCGTTCGGCTCAAGTCTTAGCCGGGCTTAGAGCCGCTTACAAGCGGCAACCACACGGTGAAGGTCGCGCCGGCTCCGGGTGGGCTTTTGGCTTCGATGGTGCCGCCGTGCGCTTCCACAATGGACTTCGCAATCGCCAGTCCCAGTCCTGACCCACCGGCCGCGCGGTCGCGCGCCTTTTCCCCCCGATAGAAGCGCTCAAAGATATGCGGCAGGTCCTGGCCCGAGATCCCGGGACCCGCGTCCTCGACGCGAAACGCGGCGCGGGTGCCCTCGGCAAAGCAGCTCCAGTGCTGTTCGGCCCCAGGCGCGTACTTCATGGCGTTCTGAGCCAGGTTGTTGGCCACCTGCTTCAGGGCATCGGGGTCGATGTTGACCATAATGCCCGGCTCAAAGCGACGGGTCGCGGTGACGCCCTGGTCCGGCAGGCCTAGCTCGTCCAGTGCCGCCGCCAGCCAGGCGTCCAGCGGCAGCGGTCGGAGCGCCGGGCCACGGCCCGACTCGATCCGGGTCAAGGTGAGGAGGTCGGTCACCAGTCGGGTCATCCGTCCGCTCTCGCGTTGCATGGCGGCCAGCGACGACTGGAGGGTCTCGGGATCCACCGAGTCGCGCCGGCCGAGTACATCGATGTAGCCGGCCAGGGCGGTCAGCGGCGTGCGGAGCTCGTGAGAGGCATCGGCGACGAACTGGCGCATGCGTTCTTCGGATTGGCGGCGAACCTCAAAGGCCTGCTCGATCCCGCCCGCCATTTCGTTGAAAGCCTGCGCCACCCTGCCGATCTCGTCATCACCATGCGTGCCGGGGACGCGCTGCCGGTAGTCCCCGGCGGCCAGGGCGCCGGCGGTGCGCGCCACCTGGTGCAGGGGACGCAGCGCCCGGGCGACGATCAGGGGGGTCAGGATGAGGGCCAGCAGGAGCACCGCCACCGAGCCCACCAGCACCAACCACCGATCCTGGCGCAGGTTCTGCTCGATCCCGTCGGTCGGGGTGCTCAGCTGGGCCAGCCCGATGGGTGAAGCGCCTTTAGACAGCCTGATCGGAATGAGGACGGTGAGATACGTGGTGGTCGGATCGCCCTGCGGGGCCAGGTAATACGGACGCGGGTGACCGCGCAGGGCGGCGAGGTACTGGTCGGTGCTCAGCTGGGGAGGCTGCTGGTCCGGAGTCAGGATGGCTGAAGCCTGGGCGCGGGGCACACCAGCCGGTCCGATGATGACCGCGCCGATCCGCTGGGAAGCGAGATACGTCGCGAACTGAGAGGTCAACAAGAGCCGCTGGATGGGAGTTGCCGGGGTGGTCCCCGTGCGGGTCTGCTGGGCCTTCTTGAACGCCGTCAACAGGGCCGAGTAGTCATTGGCCAGCACCTCAGCACTGCTGCGTAGGAGGACCTCCCGGATGGCGAAGTACTGCGCGGTGCCCAGCAGGATCAGCAGGACGGACAGCATGGCCAGGTAGAAGGCGGTGAGCCGCCAGCGGAGGGAGTGGACTCGGAACATGGGGTCAGGCCGCCCCGCCGGCCGGCATCAGCCCTTGATGCGGTACCCGACTCCGCGCACGGTCTGGATCAGCTGGTGCGGCTCGTCGTTGAGCTTCTGGCGGAGGTAGCGGATGTAGACCTCCACGTTGTTGGCGTCGCCGAAGAAGTTGTAGCCCCACACCTGGTCCAGGATGCGCTCGCGGGGCAGTACCTGGTTGGGATGCATCATCAGCAGCCGCAGCAGGTCGAACTCGCGGGCCGACAGCTCGATCAGCCGGCCGTCGCGGTGGACCTCCCGGGTCGTCTCGTCCAGGGTCACGTCCTGGACCCGCAGCATGGGCTCGGCGGTCGGGTTGCGGCGGCGCATCACGGCCCGGATGCGAGCCAGCAGCTCGCCGAAGTCGAAGGGCTTGACCAGGTAATCGTCGGCGCCCACGTCGAGTCCCTTGATCCGGTCCTGGACCTCGTCCTTGGCAGACAGGATGATGACGCCGGTGTCTTTGTTGCCTCGGATCGCCTCAGCCACCTGCAGCCCGTCCAGCTTGGGCATCATGATGTCCAGCACCACCACGTGCGGCTTGAACTCGCTGATCAGCCGCAGGGCCGCCTGGCCATCGGGCGCGGTCCGGACAGAAAATCCCTCGTACTGCAGGCCGAGGCGGATGAAATCGACGATGCTGCGCTCGTCGTCGACCACCAGCACCCGGGGCGCCTGCGCCGGATCCTGGGACGCGCTGGCCTCGGCCATTCCAGCTCAATATAACGGCGCGGCGCGCGGTTTCCGGTCGCTTTGCTGAAGTTCTCAGCGCACTCTCAAAAAGGGCTCCGGCGGATGGGCGCTGATAATGGGCCGGTGCCGGCCCCGTCAGCCCGCCGCCCAGCTTACGTCCTCCCGCTCCTGGCGGGCGGCTACCTGGCCGCGGTCACCCTGTTCATGGTCTTCGTCTTGCACCTGTCCGTCTCGCCGGAGCGCCTGCTGCTGCTGATGCTGATTGCCGCCCTGGTCCTGGGCCGGACGCGGCTGTTCCTCACCGACTGGATCCCCTTCCTCATCCTGTTCCTGGGGTACGAGTACCTGCGCGGACTGAGCGGCAAGATTGGGATGCCGATTCACGACGTCACCGGGCTGGAGCGTCTCGTCTGCTTCGGGCAGGTGCCGACCATCCTTCTGCAACAGGCCTTCTACCATGCCGGCCGGGTGAGCTGGTACGACATCGCGGCCACCATGTTCTATTTCCTCCACTTCGCCTTTCCACTGGGGCTCGGCTACCTCTTCTGGATCATCGAGCGGGGGTCATTCTTGCGGTTCTCGCGAACGCTGATCGCCATGGCGTTCGCCGCGTTTTTCTTTTACCTGCTGCTGCCGGTGGCGCCGCCCTGGATTGCCGTTCCGAATGTGGTGAAGATCATTGACCATACGCTGCCCAGCTTCACAGACCTTCCGGGCGTGCCCGTCCCGGCCACGCTCTATCACTGGCTGACGCCAAACCTGTACGCGGCCATGCCTTCCTTGCATGCCGCCTTTCCCTTCCTGGGCGCGCTTTTTGCCCTGCGCCTGTGGGGCCGCGGGGCGTGGCCGACGCTCGTGTACACCGCCTGCGTGTGGCTGAGCCTCGTGTACCTCGGCGAGCACTATGTGGTGGACATCATTGGCGGCGTCGTCTTCGCGCTGGGGGCCTTCCTCGGCGAGCTGCTGCTGACTCGGTGGTGGCGCCGCCGCCACCCGCTGGCAGCTATCCCTTCCAGACCTTTTTCATGATCACCTTGGCCAGCTTCTCGGGATCATGGTGGGTGGCCAACCTCGGGTTGACCACGTCGGCCAGGACCACCCGGATGCCCCGATCGGAGGCCGTCGCCGGGTCATAGACCACGCGCTGGATGCCGGCGTCCTGCGCCGAGACCGGGAGCGGGAAGCTCTGATTGCTGTTGACCAGGGCGAAGTCAAAGATGTTCGTTCCCAGATGATCCTCGATGGCCTTCAGGTGGTCGCTCACCCGGAAGTGTTCGGTCTCGCCCGGCTGGGTGGCCACGTTGCAGATGAAGACCTTGACCGCCGGGGACGCCTTGAGCGCCTCGGCCATTCCGTCGACCACCAGGTTGGGCAGGATGCTGGTGTACAGGCTGCCCGGCCCGATGATGATCATCTCGGCGTTGAGGATGGCCTCCTCGGCCTCCGGGTTGACGGTCGGTTCCGGTTCCAGGAAGACCCGCTTGATGGTCGCCTGGCCGTTGCCGGTCGGTCCGGGGTGCGGGATGTTGGACTCCCCGACCCGGGTCTCGCCGTCCGCCATCTCGGCGATCAGGGTCACGTCGTGGAGGGTGGACGGCACGATCTGGCCCCTGACGGCGAGGACCCGCCCCGACTCGCGGATGGCGTGCTCGAAGTCCCCGGTGATCTCGGCCATGGCCATGATGAAGAGGTTGCCGAAGGAGTGGCCATTCAGGCTGCCCTCCTTGAAGCGATGCTGGAAGAGGGTGTTCATCAGCGGTTCGACGTCGGCCAGCGCCGTGATGCACTGCCGGAAGTCGCCCGGTGGCAGGATCCGGTACTCGCTCCGAAGCCGGCCCGAGCGGCCGCCGTCGTCGGCCACGGTCACGATGGCGGTCAGGTTGCCGCTGTACTTCTTCAGGCCGCGGAGCAGGGTGGAGAGGCCGGTCCCGCCGCCCATGGCCACGATCCGCGGCCCCCGCTGCAGGGTCCGGTAGTTGTACAGGATCTCGGCCAGCCCGCGATTCCGATCGAGCAGGAAGGGGCCCAGCATGGATTGGGCCAGCTTGTACAGGGACAGGCCGATGATGAACAGCCCGATGGCGCCGAACAGCCCTGCCCGGATGTAGCGGGGGACAGGCTGCAGCGTCAGGAAGTAAAAGAGGTGCGGGAGGGTTGCGACTTCATAGAAATTGCGCAACGCATAGCCGATACCCAGGCTGATCAGCACCATCCCGGCGAGGAGAAGGAGAAGCCAGCGCTTGATGTGGAGCCCGGGCGTGAGCCACCGCACCACGGTCGAGTTCATCCGTAGTGGAGCCACGGCGACCCACAGCTTAGCACAGCCCTTTTTGAATTCAGAAACGCCACGACATCGGTAGGCCTGATCGTTGCGCTGGCCCGTCCGGCCGGGCCTATAATCGGGTGTAGATGGCGCCCGCCCGCGGCATGGATCCCGGCGCGGCGCAGCACGCGCAGGAGGTCCGGATGGCGGTCAAGGCAGAAGGCGTCGCGAAAGCCGGTGAGGGTCGGCGGCGGGAGCAGGCCCAGTACTGGGTCTACTTCGATGGGGAGTTCAAGCGGTACGGCGACGCCCGCCTGGGCCTCATGACCCACGCCCTGCACTATGGCACCGGCGTCTTCGAAGGGCTGCGCGCCTACTGGAACGCCGAGCACGAGCAGCTGTTCATCCTCAAGCCACGCGAACACTACGAGCGCATGCACCGCTCGGCCCGGGTGTTGATGCTCAAGATCCCGATTTCGGTGGACGAGCTCTGCGCGATCACCGTGGAGCTGGTCCGGAAAAACGGCTTTCGACAGGATGCGTACATTCGGCCGATCGCCTTCAAGAGCTCCGAAGAGATCGGCGTTCGGCTTCACAACCTCAACGACTCCTTCGCCATTTACGTCACCCCGTTTGGCAGCTACGTGGACATAGAACGCGGCATCCGGTGTATGGTTTCGAGCTGGCGCCGCATCGATGACAACGTGGCCCCGGCCCGGGCCAAGATCACCGGGATCTATGTGAACTCGGCGCTGGCCAAGACCGAGGCCATGGAAAACGGCTTCGACGAGGCCATCATGCTGAGCCAGGACGGACACGTCTGCGAGGGCAGCGCCGAGAACCTGTTCATCGTCCGCGCCAACCGGGTGTACACGCCCCCGGCCCAGGACAACATCCTGGAGGGCATCACCCGGGAGAACGTCATCGAGCTGCTGCGCGCGGAGCTGGGCGTCGAGGTGGTCGAGCGGAGTATCGACCGGTCGGAGCTGTACGTGGCCGATGAGGTCTTCCTCTGCGGCACGGGGGCCCAGATCGCGCCGGTCATCGAGGTCGACCACCGGGCCATTGGCAGCGGCCAGGTCGGGCCCATCGCCTCCCGCCTGCAAGCCCTCTACTTCGACATCGTGCGTGGCCGCAATCCCAAGTACGCGGACTGGCTGACGCCCGTTTATTAACCTTCCGGCCTAGAAACTGACTGGGGGATTCTCCCCCAGCTGGCGGATGCTGCGGGCCATCAAAAGCCGCCACGGCTCTTCCTTTTGACGGCCCGCACCGGGGGTGCGTGGATCGCACCCCCTGCCCGCCGCTCCCCCTCGGCGCCATCGGGCGCCGCCCCAGCTACGCTGGGTACCCACCGATGCGCATAGTGCTGGCGCCCAACGCCTTCAAGGGCACCCTGACCGCCGTCGAGGCCGCGGAGGCCATGGCCGAGGGAATCCGGCGCGTGATGCCGGAGGCGGACCTGGTGTTCGTGCCGATCGCCGATGGCGGCGACGGCACCGTCGAGGCCCTGGTCGCCGCCACCGGCGGGGAGCGGCGCAGTCTCTTGGTACGAGGACCCCTGGATCAGCGGGTCCAGGCGAGCTACGGTCTGCTCGAGGGGGGTGCCGTGGCCGTGATCGAGATGGCCCGGGCTTCGGGGTTGGCGCTTCTGGCGCCTGATCGCCGGGATCCGCGCATCACCACCACCTTCGGCGTCGGGGAGCTCCTCCAGCATGCCTACGACCAGGGCGCCCGCCGCTTCATCGTGGGCATTGGCGGCAGCGCCACCAACGACGGCGGAGCCGGGATGGCCCAGGCGCTGGGGTATCACCTGCTCGATGCGCGCGGCCTGGAGCTGCCGCCGGGAGGCGCCGCGCTGGCCAGCTTGGACCGCATCCATGTCGGCGGTGTGCACGGCGACTGGTCGGCGGCCAGCGTGCAGGTGGCCAGCGACGTGACCAACCCGTTGACCGGTCCCCACGGGGCCAGCGCCGTCTACGGGCCCCAGAAAGGCGCCACCCCGCAGATGGTGGCCGAGCTGGACGCTGCCCTGCGAAGGCTGGCCGCCATCATCCGCCGCGACCTGGGCCGCGAGGTCGAGACGCTCCCCGGAGCCGGGGCCGCCGGGGGGCTGGGGGCGGGCCTGGTGGCGTTCACGGGAGCGGAGCTCCGTCCCGGCGCCGACCTGGTGATGGATGCCATTCGGCTCGATGACCTGCTCCGGGGAGCCGACCTGGTGCTCACCGGCGAGGGCCGGCTGGACGCCCAGACGGCCCGATTCGGCAAAGGTCCTGCGGCGGTGGCCAGGCGGGCTCGCGCGGCGGGCATCCCCGTGATCGCCATCGCCGGCGGCGTCGACGACCACGCCGAGGTGCTGGCGATCTTCGACGGACTGGAAGCGACCGTCAGTTCGACGACGCCCCTGGAGGAGGCGATGGCCCGGGCCGGGCCCTTGCTGACCGATGCCGCCGAGCGCGCCCTCCGCCGCCGGGCGAAGCCGCCCGGCTAGTGCCGCCGGTATCCGGACTGGGTGCGGCCGTCCATGAAGGAGATGCGTGGATGGCGCACGCCCGAGGTGATCCGACGGGTCACCACCGCTCCATCCAGCGGCACCACCACGCCGGCCCGCTGCAATTGGGGTGGGTTGGGATACCGCTGGGTACAGGTGGCGCAGGCGTCCAGGTGCTGAGCCACCATCTTCCGCTGTTCGCGGCGGAGCGTGCCGGGCGGGAAGTTGTCGAGCAGGTAGCTGATGGTGGCGCACCGGCCGTCCTCGGTGAGGGCTTTCCCCTCCATGAAGAGGTATTCCTCTTTGAAGCGGCGGCGCGCCCTGTGTAAGAGCGTTTCCACGGCGCTCTCCGAGACCTGCATCTTGCGGGCGATGTTGGCGTAGCTAAGGCCCTGGAGCTCGCGAAGCGTCAGCACCAGGCGGTACTTCTCCGGCAGCCGGCGGGCCACTGCCCAGACCGCGTCCCGCAGCTCACTGATCTCCAGCGCGACCTCCGGGCTCTTCCGCGTATCGGCGTCCGGGACCTGCAGGACGGAGTCCTCGCTTTCCTCCTCGTCGATCTCCTGTACTTCAGGGAACTTCTTGCGGCGGCGCAGCTCGTCGTAGCAAAGGTTCGTGGCAATCCGGTGGATCCAGGCCGAGAAGTTGAAGCTGTCGTTGATTCGGTGGATGGTCCGCAGGATCTGGAAGAAGGTCTCCTGGGTCAGGTCCTCCGCCAGCTGGCGATCGCGAAGGAGCCGAAAGGTCAGACCATAGATCGCCTTGTGATAGCGGCGAAACAGGGTGTCAAAAGCATGCACATCGCCCCCCAGGTAGGCGCGGATCAGATCCAGGTCGGAAGGCCCGCGCGCGACTCGCGTCACTAGCCTCTTTTTCTCCGGGACTCGGCAAATTCCACCGCGTTGAGTACCTTGCCTGCCGAGTCGCGGGCGAATTATAGCATCGGGTTGCCGCCATCTCGCTACTATTTGTGGCCGAGATTGTGTGGATTGTCACAGCCCTGCGATGGGGGTCGAAGGCCAACCTGCGGCGCTCCGTTATAATGCCGTGACATTTCCGAGCACCCTGGAGTGTTGATGGGCCGCCAACAGACTCCTGTTGCCCCGCTGGTCGTCGTGCGGTTCCTGGACGACGAGTTCCTGGAAGGTACGTCAGCGCACATCAGCTTGGATGAGCCCCACTTTGTCTTGTCCATGCCGGAAGGCGCCAGCAACAATGAGCTGGCGGTGATTCCCCTGTCCTCGGTGAAGCGCCTGACCTTCGCCTCGGAGGCCCCCACGGCCGCCGAGCTGGAGAGCGTCCAGCGCAAGGTCGCCATCCGGTTCCAGGACGGTGAGGTGCTCAAGGGCTACCTGGACGGCGAGCTCCTGCACGCCAAGTACGGCGTCCAGCTGCGCCTGCTCTCGTTTGAGCGCGACCAGATCGAGACCCTGGGCATCCCTCACGCCTCGCTGAAGGCGCTCTTCTACTTGAAGACCTGGGACTCGCGTCCGCCCGAGTTCGGGGGCACCGCCGATGTCTACGTCGGAAAGCGTCTGGACTCCCCCCTCGTCGACCTGCTCTCCGACATCAAGCAGCTCTCCCGGCTCAAGGAGAAGGGCGCCATCTCGAACACCGAGTTCCAGCGCAAGCGGAGGAAGATCCTCGACCAGCTCTAGCGCCCCGGCCGATCGGCGGATCTCGACTGCTATTCGAGCGTGGCTGGCGCTCGGACTGGTCGCCTGCAGCAGCCAGACCTCGGTGACGCCC
The DNA here is from genome assembly GCA_035635515.1 of Candidatus Eiseniibacteriota bacterium. Taxonomy (GTDB): domain Bacteria; phylum Chloroflexota; class Dormibacteria; order CF-121; family CF-121; genus CF-121. The sequence continues at coordinate 12,505 of DASQAY010000265.1, forward strand.
ATCTCTCCCCGTCCGGCGCCGTCGGCGGCGGCCGGCGAGTACCGGCCGGAGGCGGCCCGGCACGACGGCGGGACGGTGACCGTTGGTGACTGGGAATCGCCGAGCAACTTCGCCCCCCTCTTCAATGATGAGCTGGCGGCCGCCCAGGTGGACGCCGCCCTGTA
>DASQAY010000266.1:0-5197 GCA_035635515.1 Candidatus Eiseniibacteriota bacterium
GTGGTTTCTTCCGAATCTCCTCCCCCCCTGGCGGGGGAGGGGAGGGTGTAGGGTCTCGGCGCCCCTCGATTTCAGAGTGCCGAACCACGCACCTATGCGCTACGCGCGCGACGGAGCCGTTCGTACAGCTCTTTGGCTTCGGGCGTCACGTTCTCGGGAACGCGCAGCTCGAGCGTGACGTACAGGTCGCCGGGAACCCCGCCCTTCAAGCCGGGGAGCCCCTTGCCCTTGAGACGAAAGACCCGGCCGGCCTGGCTCCCTGGGGGAATGCTGAGCTGCAGCTGCTGCCCGGTCAGGGTGGTGATGGTGGCCGTGTCGCCGAGCACGGCCTGGTCGTCGTAGACCGGCAGCGTCAGGTACAGGTCGCGTCCCTTGGCCGCGAACTTCGGATGCGGGAGGAGGTGCACCCGCAGGTAGAGGTCGCCATGATGGGCGCTGCCGCGCTGGCCCTCGCCGCGGACGCGCACCCGCGACCCCTCCGTCACGCCGGCCGGGATGGTCACCTGGATCTGGCGGCGGCTGGCGATCACGCCCTGGCCATGGCAGGTGGGGCAGGGCTCGCTCTGCATGACGGTCCGGCCCCCGCTCCCCTGCCGGCGGGCCACAAATCCCGAGCCGCCGCAGGTCGGGCAGGTTTCCGGGATTTCCGTCTCGATGGTGCGCTGGGTGCCTTTGGCCGCGTCCTCCAGAGAGATGTCGATGGGGTGCTCGATGTCCTCGCCGCGGGTGGCCACCCGCTGGCCCGCTCCCCCGAAATCGAATCCGCCCACGCCGCCCTCCCTTCCGAAGAAGGTCTGGAAGAAGTCGCTGAAGTTCTCGAACTCGGCGGAACTGGGACCCCGGGCCTGCCCCTGGTACTGGCGCGCGAGCTCCTGCTCGCGCTCGATCCGCTCCCAGTCCGACCCCAGCTGGTCGTACTTGCTCCGCTTAGTGGCGTCGCTCAGGACCTCATAGGCTTCGTTGATCGTCTTGAAGCGGTCGGTCGCCTTGGGGTCCTTGTTAACGTCCGGGTGGTACTGCCGGGCCAGCTTGCGATAGGCGGCCTTGATCTCCTTTTCGGAGGCGGTCCGGGGAACCCCCAGCGTTGCGTAGTAGTCCTTGTATTCCATGGCCGGCTTACCGTCTACGTTGCCCGAAACGGGAGGAGGCCAAACGGCTAGTGTCCCGAGCCGGAGGTCCGTTGAGAAAGTCGCGGCCTCGGCGGCCGGTGCCAAGGCAGGGGTGGCGGGAGGAGGAGCCTATCGGTCGATAGGTGACGACTTGCGCCGGGCCCCCTAACGCTGGCATCAGCGCCGCAGGCGCCCGGCCGCCCAGGCCGATGAATTTCCAATGGATTTCCGGCTCGGGACACTAATGAACGCTCTGGGCAGCGAAGTCTCGGCAGTGCGAGACGAACTTCTCCGGGATCAGCGGGTTCTGGCCGAAGTGCAGGTGCACGTAGCTGGCCAGCAGATTGGGCCCCACGAAGCCCTCATAGCCGATGACGTCGCCCTCGGCATTCGACATCCGGTAGGCCGGCCGCAGCGTCGGGTCCTGGCTGGTGATATGGCTCCAATGAAATTCGTGCCCGCGATAGAACTGGGCTTTGGGCGAGAGGATGCTGTCCTCTAGCGTCAGCAGCTGCCGATAGCCGAAGCGCTGGATCTGGCCGTCCATCTCCACGTCCACCGGGAGCACACCGGCCATCGCATGGGCCGTCCCTCCCGCGGTGCGCAGGGTCCGGCCGAGGTACATGAGGCCGCCGCACTCAGCGTATATCGGCATCCCGGTGCGATACGCGCGATGCAGGGACTCGGCCATGGGGCGGTTTTGGGCCAGCCGCTCCACGAATTCCTCGGGAAACCCTCCTCCCAGATAGGCGCCGGCCGCGTCTGCCGGGAGATGCGAGTCCTCGAGGGGGCTGAAGGGGACGATCTCGGCGCCGTACTCTTCCAGCAGCTCCAGGTTCTCCGGGTAGTAGAAGTTGAACGCATCGTCATAGGCGACGGCCAGCCGGACCGGGCGAGCGCCACCGGTCTTGCCCTGGAAGACCTTCTTCGGAACTAGCGGCAACAGCTCCGCCTTCTCCGCGATTTTCCAGATCAGGTCCAGGTCCACGTTCCGCTGCACGGCATCGGCGAGCAGGCCCAGGATGCGCTCCCACTCGGTGTTCTCCGACACCGGGAGGAGGCCGAGCTGCCGCTCCGGGATGCCGAGGTCGGGCATGGCCGGCAGCGCCCCCAGGACGGGGACCCTGGCCCGCTCCCAGACCGCCTCCTCCACGGACCGGCGATGGCCGTCCGACGCCACGTTGTTGAGGAGGACACCGGCCAGCCTGGTCTCCGGCTTGAACAACTTGAACCCCATGGCGACGGCGGCCGCGCTCTCAGACATCTTCGCCACGTCGATCACCAGGATGATGGGGGCCTTGATCACGTCGGCGACCTCGGCGGTACTGCCCTCCTTGCCATCCCCGCGGCCATCGAAGAGACCCATGGCCCCTTCCACGATGGCGATGTCCGCACCCAGGGAGCCCTTGGCGAACACCTGCTGCAACGCGCCGTGCCCCAGCATCCAGGAATCGAGGTTGCGGCAGGGACGTCCCGTGACGTGGGCCAGGTAGGCGGGATCGATGTAGTCGGGACCGACCTTGAAGGATTGCACGGTCTTGCCCCGGCTCTTGAAGGCCGCGATCAGGCCGGCGGTGAGGGTCGTCTTGCCGACGCTGCTCGCCGTGCCCGCAACGACGAACCGTGGGGTTCGGACTTCGTCCAGCATAGGATTTCCTGGTTAGTTCGCTAGCCGAACTTCCCGCCCCTCGCGGCTACGCTAGCACAGGCATCCGGCGGTCGTCTACCTACTGATGCACTGCCGCGGGGACCGCGATCACGGCCAAAGGTGTCGCCGCATCGGCTGGGCGCAGGTCACGAAGATGGAGCCGAATCCGGTCGTAGCCGTCCCAGCGCTCGCAGTCCAGCGTGTACAGGATGTCCAGCCGGCGACCCGGCGGCAGGTGGGCGAGCGCCGGCGCTTTGTCGAAGGCAATCGCCTCCCGAGTTGCCGTGGCATCGCGCAGCTGCACCCGCAGGTGTCGCCCGTCGGAGCCGAATCCCTCCGCCCGCAGCACCTCTACGTTGCGCGACAGCAGGATCGGTTCGCGGTTGCCCAGGCCGAACGGGGCCAGCATCTGGATCTCCTGGTGCAGGCTGGGCTTCAGGTCGGCCAGGGACGCTTTGGCCTCGACCTTGATCGATCGCCGGTAGGCGGCCCCGTCGAGCATGCTCGCGACCTGCCGGCGGATGGCCTCGGCCAGCACCTCGAACTGATCGCGCCGGACGGTCATTCCGGCGGCCATGGCGTGGCCACCGTACCGGAGGAGCAGCGGCGCGCAGGCATCCAGGCAGCCAACCAGGTGGAGCCCTTCGATGCTCCGGGCCGAGCCGCGCGATTCCTCCTCGGCCAGGTTGAAGACGAAGGCAGGCCGGTAGAACTCTTCGACCAGACGGCTGGCGGCCAGGCCGATCACGCCCAGCGGCCAATCGGGCGAGCCGAGCACGATGGCCGGCACATCGTCGGGCAGGTCGAGCACCTGGGCGCGCGCGTCTTTGACGATTTCAGCTGTTAGCCGCTGCCGCTCGGCGTTCTGCACCTGCAACTTCTCGGCCGCTGCCTGGGCGGCCTCTTCGGTCTCCGCCAGAAAGAGCTCCAGCGCCAGGACCGCATCCTCCATCCGACCGGCGGCATTGATGCGCGGCGCCAGCTGGAACGCCAGGTGCTCGGCCGTGACCGGGCCCCGGATGCCGGCGGCCGCCACCAGCGCGGCGCACCCCATGCTGGGATCGCGGTTCAGCTTCTCCAGGCCGGCCCTGACGAGCGATCGGTTCTCTGATCGGAGGGGGACCACATCCGCCACCGTGCCCAGCGCCACGGCGTCGATGGACGCGGCCGGGTCGAGCCGTCCGGCGAATGCCCGTCGCTCCAGCGCCACCAGGAGCTTGTACGCCACCCCGCAGGCCGCCAGCCCGTCGAATGGATACTGGCAATCGGGCTGCTTGGGATTGATCAGCGCCTCCACCGGCGGCCGCTCACTCCCCACCTCGTGATGGTCGGTGACGATCAGCCGCAGGTCCGCCGGCCGCTGGCGCGCCACCTCGATGGAGTTGGTGCCACAGTCGCAACTGATGACCAGCCGGGCGCCACGGGAGTGGAGATCGCGCAGGGCCTCGATGTTCAGCCCGTAGCCTTCGCTGAAGCGATTGGGGATGTAAGTGAGGACGTCGCCGCCCACCGCGCGCAGGCCACGGGCCAGCACCGCCGCCGCGGTGACGCCGTCCGCGTCGTAGTCGCCGTACACCGCGATCCGATCGCCCCGAGCGACCGCCCCCTCGATCAGGTCGCAGGCGATCCCCATGTCCTTCAGCAGGAACGGATCGGGTGCGCCAGCCAGGTCGGTCCGCAGCCACGGCTCGAGCTGCGCCCCCTGGGTGACCCCGCGACCATGCAGGATCTGGCGGAACACTGGGGAGAAGGCTTCCAGCCCCGGCTGGGCGCGAAGCGGATCAGGCAGCAGCCAGTGCCGGCGTTCCTTCTTCAACCGCCGGCATTATGCGCGGCCTTCGCGACAGCTGCCTGTCACTATCCCCAGATATTTTTGGAGATGTGGAAAGGTGTGGGAAACGAGTTCAGGCTGCCGATTCGCTGGCGACGATCACCGGGGGCACCCTCTCCTTGGTCCAGTTTAGAAGGCCAACCACCGCGATCAGGAGGGCCGTGCCCACGAACTGCGCCGGGTAGAGCGGCTGATGGAACCCGTAGGGCGGGGGCGCCGAGGCGATAAACGTGGCGGCCACCGGAAAGGCCATCTCGGCGATGGTGGCCAGGGAGGCCGGGGTGCTGGCCAGCGCCCGGTAATAGAGGAGCAGCGCCAGGAGTCCGGGAATCAGGGCGATGCCCAGGAACGGCAGGACATAGGAGGCCTGGTAGTTGCTGAATGCCGCCGATCCGTTCTGCAGGAGGAGGATGACGATTAGGACGGGAAGCGCCAGGGTGAAGCGCAAGGCGGTGGTCGTCTGGAAGGACAGTGTGCCCAGCACGAAGCGCCCCAATACGGTGCCGCTGGCCCAGAGGGCCGCGGCTCCAAGCGCGAAGAGGCCGGCTTCGAGGCGGCCGTGCTGGACATCCGACAGGGGAGCGGTCAAGTCGTGAAGGTGCTGCGGGG
>DASQAY010000267.1:0-5085 GCA_035635515.1 Candidatus Eiseniibacteriota bacterium
CGGCGGCCGGATTTCCGGCAATCACCTGCTCCCCACGGACCGGTCGGGCCAGCCGCTCTTCCCCAATACCAGCCATCGCCGACCGGCGCGCCAGCAGCCGCTGCTGCCGGAGATCGTCCTCAGCCAGCCCGCGTTTGGATAGGCAGCTCGCCTATCCGGCCGGAGGAAGTTGCCCGGGTAGCCTGAGGGCATCCACCCAAGTTGATGTGGACTCGCCTACTCGGCCGGAGGAAGTTGCTCGGATAGCCTGAGGGCCACCCTCGCAACTTCGAACCTTCGCTGGACCAAGTTTGGAGACATGCCGAGCGCGCCCTGGAGGCCAAACGGTTCGGCGTGCTAACAGGGTGAGGCTGGGTCCAGCTCGGCGTTAGCGGCTTTTCGCCGCTAACGACTTTCTAACATTCCCCTGCTACGGTCCTCCACGTTCGGATTCCTGAACGTGGAGGCGTTATGAGCGTCGCGCCCGCGTTGCTCTCCGACGAACGGACGGTCCCATCGCGGCGCAGCCGGGACATGCGCGACTGGACCGACCTCGGCACTGAATCCCTCCAGCTGTATCTCCGCGAGATCGCGGCGTGTCCGTTGTTGACCGCCAGCGAGGAGCGCGCCCTGGCGCTGGAACTGGTCGCCGGGAGCCCCGACGCCTACCAGCAGCTGGTGCGCGCGAACCTGCGGCTGGTGGTGGCCCTGGCGCGGCGGGCCACGGGGTATGGCGTGCCGCTAGCGGATCTCATCCAGGAAGGCAACGTGGGGCTGATGCGCGCCGCCGCCCGGTTTGACCCGGGTCGCAACGTCCGGTTCTCAACCTACGCGACCTGGTGGATCCGGCAGGGCATCGGGCGGGCGCTGGTTGACCAGTCGCGAACCATTCGCATCCCCGCGCAGCTCCACGATGCCTACGTCCGGATCCGCAAGGCGTTCGCCGCACTGCCCGCGCAGCTCGGCCGGGAGGCGGGCGTGGCCGACGTGGCGCAGGCCGTGGGGCTGTCCGAAGACCGGGTGCGCGACATCATCGCCTGGGCCCAGGTGCCCTACTCGCTCGAGATGACGCCAGGCGAGGATCCGGATGGCCCGACCCTGCACGCCACCGTCGGGGATCCGCAGGTGCTGGACCCCTTCGAACCGCTGCAGCGGGCCGCGGTGCGTGAGGAGCTGTTTCGGGCGCTGGAGATCCTCTCCGAACGCGAGCGGACGGTCATTTGGCGGCGCTTCGGCCTGGGCGGCGGGCCGCCGGAGACCCTGGAACAGATCGGCCGGCGCTTGGGGCTGACTCGTCAGCGGGTCCAGCAGATCGTGGCCGAGATCCTGGGCAAGCTGCGCCAGCCGCTGGCCGGCGTGGGGCTGCAGGAGTTCGCCTGACGAAGCCTGAGTTCAAATCGGCGCAAAGCCCGGATCCACCGAATCGAACTCGCATCTTGGGCGCGGAGCGGCCGATCCGGGCGTTGGCTCCTGCGCGCGCTCCCTTACGGATCGACGGATCTGCGCGGTCGCGTGCTCGTCGCCGCCTTCGGCTCGGCGCGTTCCGCATCCCAATCTGCATCGTCCGATCGGTGGATCCGGGCTTGGCGAGGGGATGGCTAGACTTCTAGCAGGCTGATCCCATGAACCTGCTCCTGGTCGAGGACGAGCGCAAACTCGCCGTCTTGCTCAAACAACTGCTCGAAGAGGAGCGCTACTCTGTCGACCTGGCGGGAGATGGAGAGCGGGGCCAGGAGCTGGCCGAGACCTCCCGGTACGACGCCATCATCCTGGACGTGATGCTGCCCAAGAAGAACGGGATCGAGGTCTGCCGGTGGCTGCGCCAGAACCAGGTGCGGACCCCGGTGATAATGCTGACCGCTCGGGGCCAGGTGCACGACCGGGTCGCCGGGCTGGACGCCGGCGCGGACGACTACCTGCCCAAACCGTTCGCGTTCGAGGAACTCCTGGCTCGACTGCGGGCGGTGATGCGTCGCGAAGACCGCAATGGCGACGGGACGCGTCTCGAGGTGGCGGACCTGAGCATCGACCTCAAGACCCACCAGGTGCGGCGCGGCGAGGCCGCCATCGACCTCACCGCGCGCGAGTTTTCCCTGCTCGAATACCTGATGCGGAACGCGAACCAGGTCCTGACCCAGCAGCAGATCGCGGAGCATGTCTGGGACACCAACTTCGAAGGCACCACCAACCGGGTCGCGGTCTACATTTCGTACCTGCGCAACAAGATCGACGAGGGCCGGTCGCCCAAGCTGATCCAGACGATCTACGGGGTCGGCTACCGGCTGTCGGGCTGATGTTCCGGGGCACGCTGGTCCGGCTGGCGCTGTGGTATCTGCTGCTGTTCGCCTTGATCGTCGCCTGCTTCAACCTCATCGTCTATGTCTCGCTCTCGCAGGCGCTCCAAGCCAGCGTGTTCACTGATCTGCAGAACAAGGCGAAAGTCGCCATCGTCAACAACCTGAAGGTGACGGGGAACACCATCGACCAGGACCCGACCAAGCTCATCGTGGGGCCGAACTACGCCGACGTCTGCGTCGTCATCGAGCAGTTCAATGCCGGCCAGACCGGGGAACAGGTGGTCAACGGCTGCAGCCTCTACGGCGTGAAGGAACTGCCAGAGCGCACCTCCATCGCGCTGGCGCGGCAGGGCGTCGTCAGCAAGTACCTCGAGGTCTCCACGGCGAACGAGACCTTCGCGGTCCGCACCGAACCGCTGCGAAACCACGAGCACCAGCTGGTCGGCGCCGTCCAGGTGGCCAAGCCGATCTCCTGGATCGGCGACACGCTGGACCGCCTGAAGCGGCTGCTGGCGATCGCGTCCGCGGTCGCCATGGTGCTGGGCGCCCTGGTCGCCCTGCTCATGGCGAATAAGTCCTTGGGTCCCATCCGGGCCGCGTTCCAGAAGCAGCGCGATTTCGTGGCCGACGCCTCGCACGAGCTGCGTACGCCGCTGACCCTGATCCGGACCAATGCGGAGGCGTGGTTGCGGCGCAGCCAGGGCGGTCCGGGCGCCGTCTATGCCCGGAACGTGGTGGACGAGACCGATCAGCTGAGCGCCATCGTGCGCGATCTGACGACGCTCGCCCTGTCCGACGCCCGCCAGCTGCGCATCGACCGGAAGCCGGTCGAAGTCAGTTCGACGCTGCGCGGGCTGATCGAGCAGTTCCAGCCGGTGGCCGAGCAACGGGGCGTGACCATCCAGCCGGACCTGGATGGCGGGGTCACGGTGCAGGCGGACCCGAGCCGCCTGCGGCAGCTGTTCCTGATCCTGCTGGACAATGCGGTGCGCTACTCGCCTGACGGCGGGGCGGTGACGGTCGGCGTCGCCCGCCACAATGGGCGGGTCGCCGTGACGGTGGTGGACCGCGGCATCGGCATCTCCAGCAAGGACCTGCCGCACATTTTCGAACGCTTCTACCGGGCCGACAAGGCCCGCAGCCGGGAGAGTGGTGGCACCGGACTGGGCCTCGCCATCGCCAAGTGGATCGCGGACGTCCACAAGGGTGACATTGAGGTGCGCAGCGCCCCCGGGTCGGGCACGACGGTCACGGTCACGTTTCCCGTCTTGAAGTAGCCTGGCTTACTCGACCTTGATCTCCCGCACGGGCTGCAGGGCCGCCAGCGCGATCAGGTAGAACACCGCGACGATCCCGAACATGACGCGATACCCGGCGGCACTCGTCCGATGGTGGTTGAAGCTGTCGATGATTGGGCCGAGAATGGGCCGGGCAAAGACCCCGGCGCTGGCGGTCGCCACGTTTGACAGTCCCATGAATCGCCCTGCCTCGGCCTTGGGGATGAGATCGGTCATAAACGCCCAGTCGACGGAGAGGAAGATCCCCAGCGAGATCCCGACGATCGTGCCAAACGCGAGGACCAGCGGGATGGATGGCGCCAGCACGAGGAGTCCGGCTCCCAGGGCGCCAATGACACACGCCGCCGCGATGAACCGCTTCTTGCCGAAGCGCTCGGCGGCGAACCCTCCCAAGAAGGAGGCGATCGCCGCACAGACCACCACGGCCGACAGCAACGCAGACGAGGTGATCGACGCTTGGGCCTCGGTCAGGTGGAAGGTGTCCTGCAGGAAGTACAGCGCATACGTCGAGATCCCCACGGGCGCCATCAAGAAGAAGAGGCGCGACGTCATCAACCAGGCGAAGTCGCGATGGCGGCGCAGGTCGACGGCGAAGCTCAGGAGGATCGTCTTCGCTGCCGGGCGGTCGTCGCGCCTGGTGGTAATGACGTCCTGGACACCCACGATCACGATGACGCCACAGATGGCCGCCACAGCCACCGTGGAGAAAATCGCCAGCGGGAGCGCCTGGCTGAGGATGGCGCCCACGACAACGAAACCGACGATGGTGCCGAGCAACTGAATCCCGCCGTAATAGCCGGAGGCTTCAGATCGCTGGTCTTCCGGCACCTGGTCGGGGAGCATTCCCTGGTACGGCCCCTGCACGGTGTTCGAGGCCATCTGGAAGAAGACATAGACCAGCACTAATCCCCAAAACGAGGTCGCGAGAGCCATCAGTGTCAGGAACACGATGTCCCCCACGACCCCGATCATGATGTAGGGGCGCCGCCGCCCGATGGCGAACCGACTGCGGTCGCTCAGCGCGCCGATGGCGGGTTGCCAGACGACGGCAAACAGGGCGCCGAACGTGTCCAGGATCGCGACGTAGGTGTTCTTGTCGAGCGACAGCGATATGAACCAGAGATGCACAGTGGTTGGGTGGATGGACCCACTCTTGAGGAAGCCGTTGATCAGCCGGGGGATGATGAACGAGCCCTGGGAATTCACCACGTAGGCGATGGCGAACCAGAAGGCGCTCAGGACGAGCATGCCCTGCCACGAGATCCGCCGCCTGGGCTCGGTGTCGAGGCGGACCGGCAGCCAGCGAGCGACCCACCGCGGCAATGCAGCCGTTTGCATGCCGGCAGTCTAACGTCCCGGCAATTTGGTACGGTTCAGTCTGGTGCGCAGGAAGATCACCGTGGTCGGCGCGGGCAATGTCGGGGCGACCCTCGCCCAGCGATTGGCCGAGCGCGGCGATGCCGACGTGGTGCTGGTCGACATCGTGGAGGGCCTGCCCCAAGGGAAGGCGC
>DASQAY010000268.1:0-1891 GCA_035635515.1 Candidatus Eiseniibacteriota bacterium
ATCGGGAGGGGCCACGGATCCTCGACATCCTGGCCGCCGAAGGGGTCGATCTGCGACGGGTCGCGCTCAGTCACATGGACGAGCTCCTCGACTACGACTACCACTGCGCCCTGGCCGTACGCGGGGCCTTCCTCAGCTTCGACACGTTCGGATCGGAGTTCCATTTTGCCGACGAGGACGCCCGGGAGCCGACCGACAGGGAGCGGCTGGCCGCCCTGCTGCGCCTCCTGGCGGCGGGCTGGGCCGGTCAGATCCTGCTCTCCCAGGATGTCTGTACCAAGCTGCAGCTGACCCGCAATGGGGGCAAGGGGTACGCGCACGTCCTGCGCAGCGTGGTTCCGGCGCTGGAGGCGTCGGGCGTGAGCGCGGAGACCATCCATGAGCTCCTGGTCGACAATCCGCGCCGGTTCCTGGCCGGCCGCTAACAAGGACGTGGCTTAGGTCTCCCCCTCAGGGGGGAGCCATTGTTGTCAGGGTCGCGGGATTTCCCGCGTGGGCAGGTCAGGGTGGGGTTCGATTAGTGTCCCTCCCCCCTTGCGGGGGAGGGTCAGGGTGGGGGGTCTCGTCTGCGCTAAAGTGCACCCATGAACTACGGAGCCCTGATCGAGCGGGCCGGCCGGATGATCCTTCGCCACCGCTATCTTTGGCTTCTCGGGCTCCTGGGGGGCGGCGAGGCCTTCAGCGCGCCCACCGGGTTCCCCGGCTCCTTTGGTGGGCCGCTACCCGGCAGCAATGTTCCACGTTCGGGTGTCTATTACTTTGGGCCAAGTCCAGCTCCCTTTTCGGGCCAGGGCGGCTCAGTGGATATGGGCAGCTTCTTTTCGGACCACCCGGGAGCCGTGGCCGCCATCATCGTCGGCGTCCTGCTGTTGTTCGTCATCGGCGCGTTGTTCTTCTTCTTCCTGGGCCCGGTGAGCACCGGCGGGTTGGTCCGGGCGGCCGTCGAGCACGACGACGGACGAGCCTTCGCATTCGGGCAAGCGTGGCAGGCCGGCCTGCGGACCTTCTGGCGTGTGCTCGGGCTCCGCCTGCTCGAAATCGTGGTACTCCTGTTCGCGCTGGGCATTCTCGGGATCGTCGCCCTCATCAGCCTGGCAGCCTCCGGCTTCACGGCGGGCTCGTTCGGTTCGTTGGGCCTCGTGTTCGTCCTCATCATCCTGGTATCGGTCGCGACCCAGGTCGTTTTCACCCTGGCAGTGCGAGCGGCCGTGATGGACGATCGGAGCATCACTCAGGCCCTCGAGTCGTCCATTGCCCTGGTCCGTCGGCGGCTGGGCCCGGTCGCCCTCGTCTGGGTCATCTCCATCGCGATCAGCATCGGCATCGCGATCGCGCTGTTTGTGGCCCTCGCCATCGTTGCCATCCCATTCGTCCTCCTGGGGGTCATCACCTATGCGGCCGGCGCTGGCATCGGGATCCCGCTGGTCCTGGGCATCCTGGTAGCGGTGGTGGTCCTTCTGGTAGCCGTGGGTGGCAGCAGCGCCTTTGTGTCAGTCCTCTGGACGCTGGCCTATCGGCGATTCGAGGGCGAGCCAGCTTCCGCGGTCGCGCCGGCAGCCGGCTGACCGGCCGGAAGCAGCGCGCCGCTCTCGAAACGTCTCGTCAGACGTTGAAGACCAGCGTCTCCTGCGTCGAGCGGGCCACAACCATCCGGACGGCCTCAGTCGCGCTGGCGTTCTCTTCGATGTGGGCGATCTGCGGCGGGACCCAGACGAAATCACCGGCTGCGGCGGTCTCGACGTTTTGAAAGCCGTCGCCGGTGAGGAATCTCGCTGAACCGGAGATGATGTAGATCGCGCTCTCGCAGTCGCCGTGGTGGTGCGGCGCCGATCGCATCCCGGGCGGCAGCTCTACATAGCCGACCCAGAGCTGCTCGGCTCCCACCAGCCCC
>DASQAY010000269.1:0-2866 GCA_035635515.1 Candidatus Eiseniibacteriota bacterium
CCGATCTGGGTAGCGGGTCGACGCCCAACTTCGCGTGGATCACTCCGGACATGTGCCACGACATGCACGACTGCAGCGTGAGCCAGGGCGATGCCTGGCTCCAGAGCGTCGTTCCGACGATTCTGCAGTCCGCCGCCTGGCAACAGGGGGGTGTCCTCTTCATCACCTGGGATGAGGGGACCACTAGCGCCGGTTGCTGCGCCGCGGCCGGTGGACACGTCGCCACCCTGATCGTGTCGCCAACTGGGACTGCCGGCTTCGTCTCCGCAACGGGGGAGACCCACTACAGCCTGCTGCGGACGATCGAGCAAGCGTGGGGTCTGGCCGGCCTGGGAAACGCCCCGGGCGCCTCCGCCATGGCCGAATACTTCCACTAACGGACGCCGGGAACAGCCCGATACCGAAGAAGGGAGCCCATGTGCTCCCTTCTCAGCCCCCTCTAAGGCTCCGCCTCCTATCGTCTCAACGGCCTCCTCGAGACTGACACCATCACTCATCTTCCAGGAGGTAATCACCAATGATCGGCAAACTCATCGCGGGAATCGCAACCAGCGGCGTCATGATGGGAGCGCTCGCCACCGGGGTGGCAGCCGCTCCGGCATCGTCTCCGACTGCCAGCCCGGCGGGTCAGCATCAGGGCCAGCGGGCTGAGAAGAAGGATCGCTTCGGCGGCACCGTCACGGCCGTCAGCGACACCCAGCTGACCGTAAGCAATCGGCGCGGCGAGAGCAAGACGTTCCTCCGTACCGACAAGACCCAGGTCTACCGCGGCAAGGATCGCGCGACCTGGTCCGAGATCGAAGTCAACAGCCATGTGGCGGTTCGCTTCGCCGAGCGCGATGGCAAGACCTACGCGGTACGCGTCAACCTCGCCCGTCCGCACGTCGCCGGCAAGGTTACGAGCCGGATCGACAACGTGATCACGATCACGTCCAGGGATGGCAAGGAAATTCGGATCAGTGTCACCGGCGACACCAAGTACTTCGAAGCGCAGGGCAAGGGACACCGGAAGCCCGGCTCCCTGAGCGACATCCATGCTGGCGAGCGCCTGATCGCGGTCGGCAGCTGGGACCAGGGCGGCGCCTTTGATGCCAGCGCCATCGTCTACAGCAAGGACGTTGCCCGCTAGACAGCTCTCGTCCTTTCCTCCGAAGCCCCGGGTCTCCCGGGGCTTCTTCTAATTTCCTCCCTCAGGGGGACGGTCAAGGTCGTTGTCTCTTCCGCTTTTCCCTCCCCCTTGCGGGGAGGGGTAGGGGAGGGGGTCTCGGATCTCGCCGCAGTCAGGGTGCCAGCCGCTCCAGCCGCCACCTCCGGTCGGGTTGCCGGGTGTAGCGCAGGCGGTCGTGCAACCGGTTCTCGCGATGCAGCCAGAACTCGATGCTGTCGGGGGAGACGCGGTACCCGCCCCAGAACGAGGGCCTCGGCACGTCGCCGTCGTATTGCCGCCGGAGCTCCTGGACCCGCGTTTCCAGGACGTCACGGCTCGGAATCACGGCAGTCTGTGGCGACGCGGCGGCGCTCAGCCGGCTCTCCAGCGGTCGGTTCCGAAAGTAGGCGTCGGACTCCTCCGAGCTCACCCGGCTCACGGTGCCGCTGACCCGCACCTGCCGTCCCAGCTTCCCCCAGTAGAAGACGAGCGCGGCCCTCGGATTCTCAGCCAGGTCCTTACCCTTCTGGCTCTCGTGGTTGGTGAAGAACACGAACCCGCGGGCATCCACGCCTTTCAGCAGGACCATCCGGGCCGATGGAATCCCGGTCCCGTTGGTGGTGGCCAGGTTCATGGCTTCGGGCAGCGGATCGCCGGTCGCTTGGGCGTCGGCAAACCAGCGCTGGAACTGGACGATCGGATCCGGATCAACGTCGTCTTCGCGCAATCCCGCGCCGTCAGCCGTCGAGGCCATGCTCCTGCAGATGGGTGCGCATGCTGCGCGGCGCGAACCCGAAGATCTTCTGGACGGCATCCGGTTCGGTCGCGTTATCGAAATCGAACAACTCCAGGGTGGCCGGCACCAGCGGCGGGTTGGGGAGCACGCTCATCGCCTGGGCGGCGATTTTGGCCAGGGGCAAGGGCAGTGGCAGCATGGGCCGGCGCAGGTGGGCCGCCGCCAGGATGAGCCTGACGGCTTCCGTGTACGCCAGCTGTTCTGGGCCTCCCAGATCCATGGCTCGGCCGTCCCACGTCGACCGTTCAGCACAAAGCGCCAGGCAGGTGCAGAGGTCCTCCACCCAGAGCGGCTGCAGCTTGGTCCGCCCGCTTCCCAGGATGGGTACCAGCGGACTGCCGCGCGCCAGCTTCGCGATCGCCGCCGGAAAGGGAGCGCCGTCGCCAAAGAGAATGGAGGGCTGCGGCGACACCCAGGGGAGTCCGCTCCCCCGCACCGCCTCCGCCATCTCCCAACGGGTCCGCATGTAACTGCGGTCGGCGCCCTGCTTGGTCCCCAACCCGTTGAGCAGGACGATCCGCTTGACACCCGTACGACGGGCAGCCGCGACCAGGTTGCGGGTTCCCTCCCCGTTTACCCTGGCGTACTCCCCGCGGTAGGCCTCCTTGCGGTCCGCCGTGATGGCCGCGCAATGAACCAGCACGTCCACCCCACTGAGGGCTGGCCCCAGCGTGTCGGGCTGCAACAGGTCGGCCTGCACGATCTCCACGGAGCTTGGCAACAACGCCTTGGCGGCAGCCGGGTCGCGAGCCAGCCCGCGAACTGCGGTGCCCTGGCCCGCCAGCCGCCGAACCAGGTGGCGGCCGACGAAGCCCGTACTGCCGGCAACCGCGATCACGCGAACAGACCGTGATTCCAGCGCACGTTGCCCTCCGCGTCGAGCGGCGCGTGCAGTCTGGCGATGATCCAGACACCCGCCGCCT
>DASQAY010000270.1:0-20609 GCA_035635515.1 Candidatus Eiseniibacteriota bacterium
GAGGTGTCCGGAGCGCCGGTATCTTTGTGGGCGCTGAGGTTGACGTCGAGGGCCCCGCCCGTTGGGGGGCAAGTATTCGCCGATTGGGCGAGCCGGACCGCTCCCGCGGCGAAGTCATGCGCCGAATCCGCATACGCCGGATGAGCGAGGCCGGCCAGATTCAAGATCGTGGCCAGCAGCGGGCTGCCTACGGTTACTGTGCAACTGATTCCCGCCGGGTAAAGGAGCAGAGCCTGGACCGAGTCCTGCAATTCCTGCAGCGTATTCGTATCCAGGGTCAGGTTCAGGTTAGTGCCGTCGTCGCATGAGAGGTTCACCAGGCTGTCTGCGAAGGCCGTGGTTGCCGACGCCCCGGCTACCAGGGCCAGCGCGGCGACCAGGCCGAGAACCGCGCGCCTCATGCCAGTCCTCCGTTTCCGGTGGGGGTCCCGTGTTTGATCCGAAGCAATCATCTTCTCTCCCTCCCATTCCTAGGCTCGAACAAAAAGGTCAACTTGCCAGGCAGACCTTGCGTATAACCTCACTTCCTCTTATTGGTGCGCTCTTTAAATCAGCGCAATCGCCGCCAAGCTCAGCCCGCTCGACCTGCCGCGCAGTGCACGAATGAAATTTGACTCTGCGTGATTCGATCATGGAACGGACGGGTCAAGGTGCTGTACAGGCAGTTTTGGTAGTGAGCCAATCCCGATCCCGAGTCACGGGAGTCTGTCCCGCAGGTCTCGGGAACCTCAGCCAGACCTTGTCCCAGAACCCTGGGGGACAACTGAGGAACAGATCGTCCTACGAAACGATGTTCTCGGGCGCACAGGAGGTCGATGCAGGTTTGCATCCTGGGTCTTCACTCTTCCACGCACCAAGCGAACGACATGGGGCAGCGGCGAGGTTGCGTGAACGTCGAGAAGCTAGCTGGCGTCGGCGAGGATTAGCCGACGAGGTGCACTGGCCCACCTTTGAGGCCGACAGCCACGGTCGTCGACGGCCACCGTGCCCGGGCCGCCCTCATAGACGAGTCGAGGCAGGCGAGCGGGGACCCTCCAGAGGGCGAAGCGTCGATCTCACTCAGCCAGGCGGCCAGCGACATCCTGGCGTTACGCCATCGTCATTCCGTTGCCGGCTGCAAGTACTGCGGGATCCCAACGCTGGACCTGCGCGAGGATGAGCTGCAGAGCCGGCCGGTCGCCCTTCTCCGGGCGGTTGGCCTGGGGGTCAACAGCGCGTCGTTCAGCGAATTCGAGCCGGGCGAGCGGATCTGTACCGAGTGCGCCGCTCACGAGGTCGAGTGCGATCTGTGCGGCCGGCAGATGGACGGCTTCCTGGACGGCGGGGTATATCGCCGGGCGAACGCCGACGAAGCCTACCTGTGTACGAGCTGCACGGGCGAGCTCGGCGACGCCCTGGGCAAAACGCCCGACTGGTAGGTCAACGGCGGGCAGCGCCCCTTCGGCCGCGATACTCGCCTAGGACAAGGGTACTGTCGGTGACAAAGGCTAGGACTATCTGCCCACACCACAAATAGATAAATCACATTGTCAAGTTGTTCGGTCAGTGACAGCATCAGTAGTAGGAAGGGCATCACGCCGAGAGCGCGCGAAAATCCGGCCGGATTTGAGGTGTGGCGCACTTCTCATTCAGGCAGGTGTAACCAAGGAGACTGTTATGAAAGCGCTGCTCGACTACGACGCCATTGACTCGCTGACCGCCGTCGAACTGCCCGATCGCAACCTTTTGCAAACGTGCGCGCTGATTGCCGACTCGTTCAACAACTGGGAGCTAATCTCGGTGGACAACGCTGCGGTAGCGCTTCAGGCCTGCAACGTTGCAAGCGGGAATGCCATTGCGATTCCCGTGAGTGTGCTCACCCTTTTCAACTTCCAGATCGTCCAACAGTCGGTCGATACTTCCTATGAGTGCGAAGTGACGAATCTTGCGGTCTTCAACTCGGCGTTCGGCATCACGGGTTGATGACAACGGAGTCCGGATCGGCCTCTGCTGAAGGGTGGTCGGGTCCTTCAGACACGGGGCGTGAAGGGCGAGCCGGGCTGGTCCCGGCTCGCCTCCGTGCCCTGGGGCTCTGATCGATGCAGGTTGCTCGTTCCGACCCACCGGCAGATACGCTGTCGACGCCCGCGGGGCGGCCCAGGTCCGGCATCCAGGTACCGGAGCGGCCGGACCTGGCCCTCGGCGTGGTGCTGGTGGGTGAGCTGGCGGGGAGCGCCTTCACGAAGTCGCAGTGGCTCATCGAGCGGGATGGGCATTACATTCAGGTCCCGGAACTGGTGTACCGGACCGTTGAGTATGCCAACGGCGAGCGCACGCCTGAGGAGATCGCCGGCTTGGTCACAGGGGCGACGGACTGGACAGTCACGGCCGAGCATATTCAACAAATTGTGTCCACCAAGTTGATTCCCTTAGGGATCATCAGGCCGGTTACATCCAGTGGCTCGGTGCCGCCGGTGCCGAGGCCTATGGCGGCGTCGCCACTCCTGCTGCGGATGCGAAAGCAGGTGCTGGGGCCGCGGGCGATCGAGGCAATCGCCGGCGTTCTGCAGTTCCTGTACGCGCCGGTCGTCCTCATCCCGCTCTTGACCGCGGCCACGCTCGCGCAGGCATGGCTCTATTTCCACCACGGGCTGGCGGCCAGCCTCCGCGACTTCGCCTATTCGCCGGGTGCTATCGGACCGGTCCTGGGGCTGCTCATTGCGTCAATGCTCTTTCATGAGTTGGGCCACGCATCGGCCCTCCGTTATGGTGGCGGCAGAGCGAGAAGCATCGGGGTGGGTCTCTATGTCATCTTTCCCGCCTTCTACACCGACACCACCGATGGCTACCGGCTGGGGCGGTGGGCCCGAGTTCGCACGGACCTCGGCGGCTTCTACTTCATGCTTCTCTTTGCGCTCGCGATTATTCAACTGTACTTCGTTGTTGGCCAGGAATGGGTGCTCGCCGCTGTGCTCGTCATCGACATTGAAATGGCCCGTCAGCTCATCCCGTTCATCAGGTTCGATGGCTACTGGGCGCTCACCGACCTGCTGGGAATTCCCGACATCCTGACCTTCATGAAGTCAACCTTGCTGCGGGGCATGCAGCGCCGGTCCATGACCGTGGGATGGCCCGAGCTGAAGCCTTGGGCGCGGCCCGTATTCGTCGCTTACATGTTGCTCACCACGCCCATCCTGACCCTTCTGGTGCTGATGCTGTTCGTGCGCGGACCGCTGCTCTTCTCAGCGCTGTGGTCGGCGCTCGGTGTTGCCCAGGAGAGGCTTGGACAAGCCTGGGTCAATGGCCAGGGTGGGCATGCCATGGCCGCGGGTGTGCAGTTGATTCTGCTGGTGGCCCAGGCGGCCGGTCTCTCGTACGTGGTCTACTCCGTCCTGCGCGGCCTCTTCCGGGGCTTGTGGCGCTGGAGCCAGCCGAGCACGCGTCGCCGCCTGGCCAGCCTGGCCGTCAGCGCCGTGGCCATCGGCCTGCTGGCCAGCTACTGGAACTCGAGTCTCGGCCTCGCCTCGGGCGGGGCGCCCCAGGGCGTTCAGACTTTCCTGGTCAGCCAGCGAAACCATGTGCAGGGGCCGGTCTCGTATCCGCAGTCGCCTCCAGTCGGGGGAAACCACTCGCCAATCTTGCAGAACTGCGGCTTTTATCGCACGCCGGTAGAAAATGAGCATGCGGTCCACTCGCTGGAACATGGGGCGGTCTGGATCACGTACCGGCCGGATCTGCCTGCCGGGGACGTGGCCGCTCTGCGTGTGCTCGCCCAACGGATGTCGTACGTGCTCGTGAGTCCATTCCCCGATCTGCCCACGCCGGTGGTCGCCTCGGCCTGGGGCCGCCAGCTGCAGCTCAACTCGGCCGGAGATCCACGTCTCGACCAGTTCTTGCGGGCCTTCCGGCGTGGTTCGCAGGCGCCCGAGCATCGCGGCGGGCCCTGCACCGGCGGGCTCGGCTCACCGGAACGGTGAGGCACAGACTCGTCTGAGACACCTCGGGGCCGAGAGCTCGCGCTGGGCCGGGCCGGGCCCTGTGTGGGAAGAGGTCACCGAGGTCGCATGACATCCGGGACCGGCGGCACGCCCGCTGCCGATTTCGAAGGGCAAGGCAGGGTTGTCGCACCGACACCCCACTCGTCCGCCAGCGAGGGAGCGAGGGTCAGTGCGCGAGTTTATTAGCCGACCAGGTGGACGGGGCCGCCCTTGAGGCCCACGGCCACGGTCACGGTGTCCACGGCCACGGTGCCGGCCCCGGTCACATACTGCATGCTCCACCAGTACTGCCCGGGCGGCGGGTTATAGCTCGAGGGGATGGGGATCTCGATGTGCACCCAGAGGTTGTCTGACGACACCCCGGTGTTGGTGTCCTGGGCCACGAAGGTGGCGGTGGTGGTGCCCCCGGTTCCCGGATAGATGCTGTACGTGCCTCTGGCAAGGTTGGAGCGCTGCGCGCCAAGGTTGTAAATGTTGATTCCCTGGGGCGAGCTGGCCACGGCCCCGGTCGGGTCCAGGATGTTGATCCGGACGAACCCGCTGGAGCTGGAGATGTCGCCCACGTCCCAGATATCGATACTCACCGTCAGGCCGGCATAGTCGGGCGTCAGCTGGAACAGATTCATGCTGAAGCTGCCGCCTGGACCAGCATCGAACGGGGTGAAGAAGCAGATCTCGTCCCAGGCGGCCACCGCGCAGGTGGGGCAGGCGGTCCGGTTGACGTCGCCGTTCACCGCCCGGACGGCGTATCCCTTGTGGCCGGTGGGGCTGGCCCCGGTAAAGCTCGTTCCCGCGTTGTCGAGAGAGTCGACACGCAGCCGGTAGGTCCCGGGCGCCAACGCCCCGCCCACCTGGTAGTTCGACAGGGCCGGCGTCGTTCGGAGACTGACCAGCCCGTTATCCTGGGCCCCCGAGTAACTGGTCACATCGACCCAGTTGTGATAGATCAGCATGTTGGTGGGCAGGCCGCCCGCGTACTGCTGGGTGACGGTTTGGCCCTGGTTCGGGCCGCCCATGATGACGTACTGCTGCGCCGCGTTGGCCCAGTTGCGGGCGTCGATCGGGTACACGGTCAGCTGGGCCAGGAGCTGATCGCTGCTGCGGATAAAGACGTTGCTGACCCGGAAGAGGGTGTAGCGCATGGTCGAGTAGTACGCCGGGTTGTTGAGGTCGATGGGTCCACCGTCGTCTTCGTGAAACCAGTTGTTCCCGCGGACGGAGCAGGTCCGGGCGGCGGGATTCTGGTTGTCGTTGTTGCAGTAGTTGGCCGCGGCGCGGTAGCCGTCGGGGGCGAAGGCCGCGTTGTAGATCTGAATGACGCCGCCTGGCCCGCCGACCGGGACAGTGATCCGGTAGTTGTACCCACCCCGGTCGGCCAGGGTGGTATCGCGGGGCTCGGTCCCATTCGCGTAGCTGATCTGGTGGACGTCGTCCGTCGCGCCGGCCGATGCCGGCGGATTATACGGGCTCGGTGTGTAGGCATCGCCCTGGCCGCGGTCGGTGTGCCAGCCCTCTTCGCGGACGAAGAAGAACCTGGTCCGGCCCAGCTCGCCGAGTGAGCTGCCCGCCTGGCTGCCGGGCTGTCCGAGCGAGATGGGAGGCAGATACGCGGCGATGGCGGTGGCTGAGACCTGGTACGGCTTGAACCCGAACATCACCATGAAGAACACCGGCGCCTGCCGTCCGACCGTCACCTGGAGTTGGTTGGTGTGCCCAGGCACGCGGCTGGGGGTCACCAGCACCCCGTCGGCCGTATTGGCGAGGTCGAATCCGTTGCGGGCCGCTTCGTCGACGGCCCGGTCGGTGGCATCGTTGCGGGACCCCAGCGGGACGGCGCTGGCACCAGTGAATTGGTCGGGCATGAAGACCACGCCGGACAACGCGGCGGCAGCGGCGGCCCGCTCGCTGGAGACCTGGTACAGGTAGCCGACCACGACGTCGACGGCCAGCCCGATCCCAGCGATCATGAGCGTGCCGGTGAGCGCGATCAGCACGATGGCCTGACCGGCTTGCGACCGCAGACGCGTCAGGCGAGGTCCAAACATGTCACTCCTGCCTCCCCAGCTCGATGGATCGACTCCGGCGCGACCAGAGCACGGCATTCCGGCTCTGGCCGCCTCCGGCGTTCCCCCTAACGCCACTCCCTTACGGCGAGCATTACAGCCCTCCAAGAGTTCAACGGATCGAGCCGCCGGCGTCCGACACCGACTGGCATCCTCGATGCAGACTGTCTCAGCCTCGCGACTTCCACGACCGGCCGGCGATGGAGGTCGCTGCCCGCGACGGATTCTGTGACGGCCTCGTTGCCAATGTCAGGAGACGAGATGGACGGGGCCGCCCTTGAGGCTGACGGCCACGGTCACCGTGTCGTAGGTCACGGTCCCAGCACCGGTGACATACTGCATGCTCCAGTACTGCCCGGGCGGTGGATTGTAGGTCGACGGAATCGGGATCTCGAGATGGATCCATTGGTTGTCCGCATAGATTCCCCGGCTGGTGTCGAGCGCGACAAAGGAGGCGACGGTGTTGCCGGGAGCGCTCGCCCAGACGGTGTAATTGCGGGTCGCCAGGTTGGAGCGCTGCTGCCCGAGGTCGTAGATGTTGATACCCAACGGGGAGGTGGCCACGGCCCCTGTTGGGTCCAGGATGTTGATGCGCACGAAGCCGGTGGTGCTGGTGATGTCGCCCACGTCCCAGATGTCGATGGTGACCGTGAGTCCGGCATAGTCTGGCGTGAGCAGAAAGATCGGCGTGGCAAACTGCCCACCGCTGCCGGCGTCGAACGGGGTGAACAGGCAGATGTCGTCCCAGGCCGTCACGCGGCAGGCCGTGCAGGTGGTGCGGCCGAGGTCGCCGTTCACGGCGCGCACGGCATAGCCCTTCTTGCCCAGCGTCCTCAGGTTGGTAAAGGAGGTGCCCATGTTGTCCAGCGTGTCGACGCGGAGCCGGTAGCTGCCCGCGATGAGCGCGCCGGCCTGGTCGTACGTGGCGAACGCCGCTGTCTGCTGCAGGACCACCAGACCCCCGTCTTGCGGCCCGGTATAGGTGGCTACGTCAACCCAGTTGTGATAGATCAGCATGTTGCTGGGCGTGCTCCCCGAGTACTGCTGCGTGACGCTTTGCCCGATCCTCGGGCCCCCCGCGATCCGGTACTGGTTGGATGCCTGGGACCAGTTGCTGGCGTCGATCGGATAGACGGTCAGCTGGGAGAGGAGCACGTCGCTGTTGCGAATGAACACGTTCGGGACCCGATACAGGCTGTAGCGCATGGTTGTGTAGTTGAGGGCGGTGGTGCCACCCATGTCGTCGTCCTCGTGGTACCAGTTATTGCCACGGATCGAACAGCGGCGCAGGGCGGGATTCACATTGTCGTTGTCGCAAAAATTGGCTGCCGTGCCGTACCCGTCGGGCGCGTAGGCCGCGTTGTAAACCTGGAGCACGCCCCCTGGCCCGCCGGTCGGCACGGTGATCAGGTAGTTGTACCCACCCCGATCGGCGAGTGTCGGATTCGAGCCTTCGGTCCCGTTCACGGCACTGATCTGGTGCACATCGGTCGACGCGCCCTGGGTCGCCGGAGGATTGACCGGGCTGGGCGTGTACGGATCGCCCATGCCGCGGTCATTGCCCCAGCCTTCCGTTCGCATGAACATGAACCGGGTGCGGCCCAGGTCGCCCAATGAGGTCCCGAGCTGGCTCCCCGGCTCGCCCAGCGAGATGGGCGGGAGGTAGGTGGCGATGGCCGTCTTCGAGACCTGGTAGGGCTTAAAGCCAAAAATCTCCATGAAGAACACCGGTGCGTTGCGCGAGACTCTCACCTGCAGGCGATTAGGGTGCCCGGCCACCTGGCTGGGGGTGACCGACATCCCGTTGGCGAGGTCTAGCGGGTCGTAGCCGTTGCGTTTGGCTTCATCGATGGCCCGGTCCCAGGCGTCATTGCGGGAACCCGGCGGCACGGCCGCGAAGCTGTTGAACTGGTCGGGCATGAAGACTACGCCCGACAGCGCCGCGGCCGCCGCGGCCCGTTCGGTGGCCACGCTGTACATGTAGCCGATCACCACATCCACGGCCAGCCCAACCCCGGCCAGCATGAGCGTGCCGGCCAGGGCAATGATCACGACCGCCTGTCCCAGCTGGGACCGTAGCCGGCGATTCATGTGAGGATGGGGGCCGCCTTCATTACGGCGTAGTCCGTCAGCTGCATGTTCTGCGGAAAGATCCCAGCCGGCGGATGGAACTGCCAGACCAATCGCACCCCGATGGACGTCTCATTGGGCGGCGTCTGCTGGCGATTCTGGATCGGGAACGTCGCGGTGCCGGGGGTGACGCCTCCCCCCGGCGAGATGAAATACTGGTCGACCTGGTCATCGCCGGGATCGTAGATCCCGTTCGCTTCCGTCGGGCCATAGATGTCGATCTCGGTGATGGTCGCGGAGGTCATCCCCCGGGCGACCGCCAGCACGTTGCGCACGATCTGCTGGTCGACTGACGCGGTGGTGCCGTTCGGGTTCGTCTGCGAGCCACCCAGCTCGGCCGCCAGCCGGGCGCCCTGCCGGACCGCCGAGCCGGACGTCACCTTGTCCGAGATCATCATGCTGGCGTCGAAGCCGCCCATCAGGAGGAAGAAGATGACCGGGATCGCGACCGCCAGCTCGGCGAGCGACTGGCCGCGGCGGTGCCGATGACCGTCGCCATGCAGGAGTTGCGAGGACCGGTCCATGTTAATAGCTCTGCGGCTCGAGCCGGATGTAATACGTTGCGGTGGACTGGACCGGGCCCAGCGCCTTGAAGAGCCCGGACTTCCACCCGTAGGTGAATTTCACCGTGATCCCGAGGAAGTCGCTGGTCCCATTGCCGACATTGCGGGTGGCCGGTTGCCAGGGCTCGGGGGACAGGAGCGGCGTCCCGTCGGCGGCATAGCGGTTGAACAGGGTCGGGTCAGGCGTGAGATTCCCGTTGCCGTCCTGGTTGAGTTTGTAGATGTCGATCTCGTCCACGGTGAAGAGGCGGTCGGTGCCGGCCCGGTCGCGGATAACCTGGA
Source organism: Candidatus Eiseniibacteriota bacterium (assembly GCA_035635515.1). Lineage (GTDB taxonomy): Bacteria > Chloroflexota > Dormibacteria > CF-121 > CF-121 > CF-121. The sequence goes on from DASQAY010000270.1 coordinate 9,016, forward strand.
GCGTCTTGGCGTCGGCCGTGGTGGCATTGCCCAGTTGGGCCGCCTGGCGGGCTCCTTCGACGGCGGCATAGCGGGCCGTGCCCACGCTGAACATCAGCAAGCCGCCGTCGAGAACGCCAAGAACCAGGATGAAGAGGACAGGGACGACCAGGGCAAACTCGGTCATGGTCTGACCGAAACTGCCTGGTCTCCGCCGCCGCCGCTCCATAACGGCCAGCATTACAATTCCTCCCAGAGAGTGGAACGGCTCTCATCGCCCCGTCCACCGAGTTCTGGCAACTTGCGACAGGCGTCTCATCCCCGCGACTTGGAATACGGACGTGCGATGGCGCATCGCAATCGTGTTGGGTCGCGATCACTCTGCTGGGCGAGCGGCGAAACGAATTCTCGACGCCGGTGAACGCCGCATTACGGCCGCGTCGCCAGCGGGCTTGGCTGCCTAGGCGCCCAAGACCAAATTGACTGCTAGACTGCCTGCGACATCCTGAAGCGCAGCGGGCTGGCCCAGATCGATCGATTCACCTGGCTGGTGGTGGCGGCGGTGGCGCTGCTATCCGTGACCGCCCTGGCCAGCCTCCTTATTAACCGGTCGGGCCAGCGATCGCCCGATCTCACCACACCGGGTGGCGTTGTCACTGCCTATGTCCAGGCCATCCGGGCCCAGCAGGCCGACCAGGCCTGGGACCTGCTGGCTCCGGAGGCCGTGCAGCCCGGGCCGGGCGAACCAAAGCGCCCCTTCACCAAAGACCAGTTCCGCCAGGAGGTCCAGTACAGCCAGCGCCAGACGAGCAGCCGCATCCGGATTACGAGCGTGAGCCAGGTGGGCGACACCGCCACCGTCCAGCTCGAAATCACCGACATCTCGGGCGACCTGCTGAGCGGCGCCAACAGCCACCTGGTCACGGTCAGCCTCCGCCGCATGGGAGCGTCCTGGCTCATCACCTCGGATCCTTCACCGTGGCAATTTCAGTGACCGGGCGATGATCCAGCGCCGCCTCTACCTGTACATTGTCGGGGCAGCCAGCCTGGGCATGCTGGTGATCGGGCTCGCCAACCTGGGGGCGACCACACTCGACCTGCTGCTCCGCCCGGGCGCCATTACCTCCACCTACCGCGACGCGTATGCGGGGTTTGGCGCCGTGACGCTGGTTGGCCTGCCCGTCTGGGCCCTGCACTGGGGGATCGCCCAGCGCCTGGCCCGCCGGCACCCGGACGAGCGCGCCTCGGCCATCCGGCGGCTCTACCTCTACCTGGCGATGGGCGTCTTGCTGGTGGCGGCCGCCATCTTCGTGCGCGGCCTCCTGGAGGACGTCATCGGCGCCCTGGGCGGCGAGCCGCTTGCGGGCGCTGCCGTGCTGCGGGCGGCCTGGGAATCGGTGCTGTTGCTGGCGTTCTGGCTGTATCACTTCCGGATTGCGGCAGCCAACCGGGCCACGGTGGGGGAGACAGGCGCGTCGGCAAGTCTGCGGCGTTGGTATGCCTACGGGCTCCTGCTTTTCGGCCTGGCCTTTCTGCTGTTTGGAGCCCGCAATCTGATGCAGCAGATCTGGGTGCTGCTGGTGCAGCCGGCGCCGGTGGCGGCCCCGGGCGGGATTATCGCCTCGGCCCTGGCGACCCTGCTGACCGGGCTGGCGGTGTACAGCTTCCAGGCACGCTGGACCACGCGCGGAGCGATGGCCGCCGACGATCGGCGGGCAACGCTGCGCGTCGTGGCGGGCTTCCTGGCCCTGGCGGTCAGTGTGGGGCTCGCCCTGGTAGGGGCCAGCCAGCTCCTCTATTACATCCTGGCTCGAGCGCTGGGGGTGCAACATCCCGGCGGCGTCAGCACCAGCCTGCTGGTCGCCCTGGCCGGCCCGGCGTCCACGGTGCTGGTCTTCGGGCTGACCTGGGTCTGGCTCCGGCGACAGCTGGCGCAGGATGCCGGCCAGGCTGAGGCGGCCCGCCAGGCGGGCGTCCGCCACCTCTACACGCACCTGGTCGCCTTCTTCGCCGTCGCCGCCCTGGCGATCGGAGCGGCCGGGCTGCTTTGGACGCTTTCGGACCAGGTCCTGAACCTGCTGCTCGGACGCCCGGCTCCGGAGTGGCGCGATCACGCCAGCCTCTTCATCACCCTGGCCCTGGTGGGCACACCCATGTGGCTGACTCATTGGCGGGCCGCTCCGGATCCCACGGAACGATTTACCCTGAGCCGTCGCCTGTACCTCTACGGGGCGCTGCTGGGTAGCGTGCTCGCGATCCTGATTAGCGCCGCCACCCTGGTGTACCGGTTGCTCGGCGTCCTGCTGGCCACCACCGGGGCGGACTCGGGAGCCGCCGTTGTCGACATCGGCAGGGCCGCCTCCGTTGTCACCGTGGCCGCCGCCCTGGGTCTCTATCATTGGCGCATCGTGCGGGCCGACGCGGCGGCCCGACCGGCCGCTCCTGCGCAACCGATCGCCGCGTCGGTGCAGTTCAGCCTCCAGATTCGCGGCGCCAGCGAAGCGGAGATCCGACGCGCGCTGGGCGGATTACCCGACGGGGCGAGCTACTCACTCGAGCGCCGCTAGACGCTGACTCAGCGAGCCATCCGTCGGGCGGTTCGCCTGGCCAGGGCCATGATAGTCAGCATTGGGTTGACACCGGACGAGGTGGGGAACGCGCTGGCGTCGGTGACGTAGAGTCCCTTCGCCTCCCACACCTGCCCGTCGGGATCGGCAACCGAGGTCAGGCGATCGCGACCGATGTGGCAGGTCGACATCTGGTGGGCACTGAAGAGCCCGACCCGGTTCGCCACCACCCCGCGGCGCTCGATTTCATCCTCAAAAGCCTCTCGGTCGCCCGCCTGGTCGAGCTCCACGGGCGGGGTGTGCAGCGATCCCACCCGCCCAGCGCCGGCGGCGAGGTGGACCCGGGCGGCGGCGATCATGCCCACCACCAGGTGGCGCTGCTCCTGCTCCCCGACGTGGTAGGTGATGAGCGGGCGCCCATCGCGGTCGACGGTCACCGACCCCGGAGTTCGGTCGCGGACCAGGATGATGAAGGATGCGCTCTGGGCCGCCTGGGCTGCCAGCGCGCGATGCTGGTCGCTATCCCACCACGGGATGGAGGCGGCCAGCAGGCCAGGCAGCACGGGCGGGCACTCCAGGCGGAAGCCGTAGCCGGGAACCAGGTCGGCGAAGGCTTCGCACACCACCGATTGGGGAACGCCTTCCCAGGCTGGCGTCGGGTCAGCGTAGATGCCGGACACGGCGGTGGTGGGGTGCAGGTACAGGGTCTGCCCGGCCCGATCGACGGCGATGCCGGAGCGCAGCAGGATGGCCGGTGAGCCGATGGCCCCGGCCGCCAGCGCCACCAGCGGCGCCCGCACCGTAAACTCGCCGCCGTCGGTGCGCACGGTAACCGCGCCCACCCGGCCCTCACGCACCTCGATTCGGCGCGCCTCGCAGCCCTCCAGGATCTGCGCGCCGTCGCGGCAGGCGTCGACCAGGTAGGTCCGCAGAGTGGACTGCTTGGCGCCGCGTCGGCAGCCGAACCCGCAGCGCCCACAGTCCCCGCAGCCGCGGACGTTTCGGGGAATGGTCCGGAATTCCAGGTTCAGGTCGCGCAGCCCACGCTCCAGCGCCGCGTTGGGGCCGTTGCGTAGGCTCTCGCCGGTGTCGATGTCGAGGCGCGATTCGACAGCGGCATAGTCGGGATCGAGGTCGTCGTCGATCCCCGCCAGCGCCCATTCCTCGCGGACCGCGGGCGGCAGCCGGAGGGACGTGGACCAGTTGACCACGGTCCCGCCGCCCACGGCGCTCCCGGCCAGGATGGCGATGGCCTTGTCCTCTGTGGACGCGATGCCCCGATCCAGGTAGAGGGAGGCAAAGCCATTGAGCTCCCGGCCATCGAAGGTGCGCTCGGTCCGGAGCTGGGCGCGCTCCAGCACCACGACGCGTTTGTGGGCGGCGGCCAGCAGGGCCGCCACGGTGGCCCCGCCCGCGCCCGAGCCGATGACGCAGGCGTCCGCTTCGATCGTCTCGCCGGGCGCCGGATGGCGGAGGGCCAGCCGCGGCGGCTCGGCCGGCGTATCCAGGGCCGCTGGCGCATAGCCGGTCAGTGCGGCATACGGCGAATCGTCGGCGCCGTACGTGTAGAGCAGGGTGAGCCGCTTCAGCACCTGGAACGCCTGGCGCTTCAAGGCGATCGGGCTCTCGGCCCAGCGGCGGAGGTAGGCCTCGCGCGCCGCCTGCGACAGGGTGCTGAACCGGGCGGGTCTCCCCGCCAGCGCCACGTTCGCGATCGGATTCTCGAACAGATCGAGCACCTGGTCGAGCTCTTTGATGAGGGCTGGGCGGTCCAGCGCCAGGATCTCGCCGATGATGCGGGCCGGCACCCCCAGCGCTGAGGCCGACGGCAGGGCGCTCCCGCCAGGGACGAACGTGTCGCAGACGGCGGCCAGGGCCCGATTCCGATTAGCGATCGCCGCCAGTGTATCGTCTCGAACAGGCCCGCAACCGCGGCCCAGCGAACGGTGTATAGAAGATGGGAAAGATGGCTGAGGCATCGACCGCTCCCGACACGCCAGCAGACTCGCCGCTGACGATGGACGACGTGATTGCCTCACCGGCGCACCAGGACCTCTCCACGCCCAAGCTACGGAAAGGCGATCCCGCGTTTCCCTTCACGCTGCCCCTGCTCGAGGGGCATCGGCAGACCGGCGAGCTGGTCAGCCTCGGCGATTTCGCCGGTAACCGACCCGTCGCGCTGATCTTCGGCTCGTACACCTGACCGCCGTTCCGCTCCCAGGTGGGGAGGCTTCACGAGCTGTACGACCGATACCGGGGCCGGGTGGCCTTTTTCGTCGTATATATCAAGGAAGCGCATCCGGAGGACGGCTGGGTGCTGAGCTCCAACCGAGGCCAGGGCATCGCGGTCACGGATCCCGTGTCGGATGACGAGCGCAGCCGGGTGGCCACGGTCTGTTCGCTGCAGCTCGACATCCGCATGCCCGTGTTGCTGGACACCGTCACCGACCGGGTGGCGCGCGCTTATGGCGCCTGGCCCGATCGGCTTTATCTGATCGGGCGCGACGGCCGGGTGGCCTGGCAGGGCGGGCCGGGACCATCTGGTTTCAAACCGGACGAGCTGGACGTGGCAATCGGCAACGAGCTAGGACACTAGCGCGGCGCGCCGCCCTCCAGCTGGAGGAGGCGCTCCTTGCGCTGCAAGCCCCCGGTATAGCCACCTAACCCGCCGCCTGTGCGCACAACCCGATGGCACGGGATGACGATGGGCATCGGGTTGGCGCCCAGGGCGTTGCCCACCGCGCGCGATGCCTTCGGCCGCCCGGTCCGGAGGGCCACGTCGCCATAGGTCGAGACCTTGCCGTACGGAATATGCGCGGTCACCCGGAGCACGTCGCGGCCGAAGCCGTGCACCAGACGCCAGTCGATCGGGAACTCGAAGCGGCGACGGGAGCCGGCGAAGTACTCATCCAGCTGGCGGCGCAAGGGATCCAGTCGGCCCGGGGCTTGCAGGATCCGGGGCGAGACCTGTTCGGCCAGCTCCTCCATGAGGGCAGCCACCGGTTCGTCGGGATAGGCGAGCCGGAGCAGGCCGCGGGCCGAGGCCGCCACCAGCAGCGGACCGAACGGGGAGTCGACCGTGGCATAGGCCACGTCCAGCGCCCCAGTCTCGGCCGCGGTTTCCGCAAAGCGGACAGCCGCGCTGGCCGCTTCGCGGCTCAGATCGCCGCGCAGTTTCAGGGTCAGTTCCAATTCACTCATGGGTCGCTCCTCGCAATTTTTTCAGGGCTTCGTGGACGTTGCGCCGAGCCGCCTCTTCGCTGCAGTCGAGGAGCCGGGCAATGTCGCGATAGGGGAGATCGTTGACAAACCGGTAGATCACGGCGCTCATCTGTTTGGCCGGGAGGCGTCGGACGGCGGACCACACTTCGGTGTGGTCAGGATCGACGGCAGGCGCGGCGGCCTCCGGCATCCGGTCGGTGGGCACGGGATGCTGTGCCTGCCGGCGGTGATGATCCAGCGCCTTGTTCCGCGCAATCGTGAGTAGCCACCCGCGCAGGTTGTCCGCGCGCTCCAGGCGGGGATAGGCTCGCAGCGCCGCCAGGAACGTCTCCTGGAAGCAATCGTCGGCTTCCTGGTGACCGACAGCCGCCACCAGGAATCGATAGACCGCCTCGCGGTTGCGGTCGAGCAGGTCCTGAAAAGGCGGCAGCCTCATGTCTAACTAACGTCCAGCCTAGAGACTTTGTGAGATCAGGCACTGTGTTCGTTAGGAAATTCACACCAGGCTCCCACGTCCCCCTCATCCGCCGACACCACGCTTGCGGGACTGTGATCCCGGACCGTCAGGATTCGGCGGACAGCTCGGGCCCCGCGATCGCCGCGATCGTGTTGGTCGTCATTTTGGTCGTCGCCGACGTCACGGTGTACTGCGTCCTGACCTTCCGGCTCTCGCTCTAGCGCGTTCCCGACCCCGCGAGAGGGTCCTCAATACTTCCAGGTCCCGCAGGTCGCCGGCATCGAGCTGGTTACCGGCGGGCGAGTCGGGCACGGGCGATCAGGATGGCGAGGGCCACGAGAGTCGTACCTCCAATAGCGATGATCCACGGCCATGCCGACGGCAGCAGCGCCCTATCGACCTCCGTTATCTCCAAGGGCGCCCCGCTTACTTGAAGGCGCGCATCCGCCCGCAAGCCGGGCGACTCGGTCCGACCGGTTGTCGTCCCGTTGCAAAGGTCGACCATGACGGTGGTGCCCTGCCGCTGTCCGAAAACGGTGAAGCGCTGGCCTACCCCAAAGGGAAATCCGCAGGTCGCGTCGGAAGCGGCCGTCTGGACGTGCTGGTTGGCCACGACTGATCCCTTGAACACGGCTTCGACCTGGAATCCGACATCGACGGGATCCATTGATGACGTCATCGGCGCGTTCGGATGAGAAACCTTGAGCGAGGTGACGACGCCGGTGAAGACGACGTCGGCCCGGGCGGCGGCGTCGGCGGGCGTCAGGTTCACAGCGCAGGAGCAGGCGAACGCTGGCAGGGCGGCGATCGCCATCAGGAGGGTGAACCCAAACGAGCCCGCCAGCGTGCCGATGGCGCGCCGCACGGGCAGATTCCGCCGCCGCACGGAGCTCACGTTACCAAGACGGGCTGGGGAGCGTAGAAGTTCCGCCCGGTGGACCGCTCCGGGAACTTTCCCGGCTGGATACCGTTATCAAGGGTAAGGGTCGTCCTCCCCTGGCGGGGAGGGAGAGGAGAGGTTATGCACTCCGTCTGGAGACCACGCCAGCTCGGACCTGCCGCGCATCGGCGGCCGGTCCAGGTTGCGCTGGGGGCGCTGGTCGGCGTCCTGTTGGCGGCGTGTGGCGGCGGGCCCGGGTCGGAGCGCGTCATCAGCGGTCACCAACCGGCGTCTCAGCTCCTCCAGGCCTGGGCCGGCTTCCCAGTAGACGCCTCGCCGCGTCCACTGGTGCTCGTTGGGAGTCTGGTGCTGGGTCCGTCAAAGTTCCTGGATGGACAGGCCAAACTGGACTTCATGAACGGAGCGTTTGACGAGCCGGCTTCGCTCCCGGGCGGGCCGGCCACTGCCGATGGGTACCCGGTGATCAGCGCTGCGGCGGCGATTGCCCTGCTCCGGTCGCAATCACACGGCGCTCCCCCATCGCCGTCGGCGACCCACCTGACCATCACCGATGCGCGCTTTGGGGCACAGAAGTTCCTGACCGATCGGGGTGACCGGACCCTGCCGGCCTGGCTGTTCGCATTCGCGCGGGTTGATGGCACCGTGGCCGTACTGGCCGTCAGTCCACAATCGGCATGGCTCCCTTCGGGACTCGCCGCCGGAGACTTTGGCGCGGCATTCGTCAACGGCGCCAGAATCGCCAGTGATCACCGGACCTTAACGGCGGGCTTTACGGGCGCGCCGGCAGGGACTGGCCCGTGCACGGCGAGCTACGCGCTGAGTCTGACCGAGTCCCCGACGGCCGTCGTCGTGACGGTGACCGAATTGTCGCACAACTCCTCTGCCCAGACGGTGTGTGCGCTGGTTGGCTACATACGAACTGCTACCGCAGTCCTCACCGCGCCGCTCGGCGCCCGTGTGGTCGTGGATGCGGTAAGTGGCCAGCCGATCGCCGTCGTTGGGAGCGCCTAAGGTGCGACCGCTGGTCGCGTGCGCCCCTGGCGACCGGGCTCTGCGCCTCCGCCTGCCAGTGGGCAAGGGTGGCGAAGTGGCCAGGGTTCAGTTTGCCATTGCGCTCGGCGCGACGCAGACGGGCAGCTACAACGCGATGATGCCGCTCGACGAATCGGGTGAAACGCCGCTGCAGATCCGCACGGCTGACTCCCCGACCTCGGGCGTGGCGAGCGGGCTGTGGCAGGCGACTCGCGGCCCAGTAACGATTTCCGACGCTCGGCATCTCGGGGAGCGCGGAAGCTACGGTTGGGCTTCCGGGTCCATCGATGCCGTTACGGCGTCCAGAGACGGTAGTTCCGTGCGGATTACGGGCAGCTGGCAGTGCGTCATCGACTGGGGTGCGAATGGCTAGACGCGTCGCCATCGTCCTCCTCCTGGTTTGCGCAGGTTGTGGGGTGCGCACTGCCGAGAAGTCACCGAGCGCGTCTCCGCCGGCGACGACGGCTACCGCTTCGCCCACCGCGGCACCATCCGCGTCTCCATCCGGGTCGCCCAGCGTCAGTCCCTGGATAGCGCGCACCTTCCAGGTTGCGGCGGTTGGCAATGGTGGAAGCGCCAACGTCATGGCGCTGGATAAGAATGCGGTGTACGTCCTGTACCAGCCGCAAACACAGCAGGGGCCCGGGACCGTGGATGTGGTCGGAACCATGCTGGCCCAGATCGATCGGAAGACCGGCACGGTGGTCACGGCTGGGCCGTTCCCCGGGGCCCTCTCGCTGGCCATCGCCGGCGGGGCTCTCTGGGTCGCCGGCGGTTACTACCCGGGCAGCCCAGACGCGAATTTTCTCGACCGCCTTGACCCATTTTCGCTTCGGGTGCAGCAGCGTCTACCGTTGCCGGCGCAAACAGGCCAGAATGCTATCTTTGCGACCCTGGCGGGATCGGGAACCAGCCTGTGGATGGGCTTCGGGCAGACGCTGTATCGGCTCAGCCCGGTCGATGGGCATACCATCGCGACCCAAACGATTGGGGCGGATGCTGCCGTCACGAGTCTGTCGATCAATCCAGCGGGCACGGTCCTTTATCTGGGCGCCAATCGCTATGCGATGAGTAGCCCGACTGTTTATGAATGGAGCCTGGCCAGCGGGGCGCTGCTCGCCTCGAGCTCGGCGGCCGGCGGGCAGGGCCTCGGCGGCGTCCAGGTGGCGGCGGCGACCGATGGGGTCTGGGTGAGCTTCGCGACCGGGATGATGGGCGCGGTTGGGCACTTGCGGGCCAGCGACCTCCAACCACTCCCGACCGCCGGTGACCGGCATAGCAATGGCGTCCGGGTTTTCCTGGCCGATGGCGTGCTCTGGACAACCGATGGGATGACCGGACGTCTCGCCTGCGCGGACCCGGTTACGGGAGCCGTCCGCGCCAGCACGGCGATGCCGTTCGGCGGTGTTGTCATCGGCGACGCTCAGGGCGTCTACCTCGGTGGGTACGAGGCCGTCTACCTGCTGCACCCGGATCCGGCCTGCGGCATCTCGTAGGGTCTCCGCCCGTCGCTCTCAGGTCATTCACACCTGGCTCACAACTGGCGGGCACCATGGTGGTGTCAGATCAACCAACGCAAGAGAAAGGAGAAGACAGATGAATCGGCGTGGGTTCGGAATCGTCTGGGGTCTGGTCACCCTGGTGGTGGCCGCGATCGTGGGCGTGGTCGCGTACAACGCTGGGGCGTCCTCAGCAGTAACGAGCGCGGCGGGGGAGGCGGGGCGCGTCGTCTATGTGCCCGGCTATGGGTTCGGTTTCGGTTTCTTCTGGATCTTCCCGCTGCTGTTCTTCCTCTTCATCTTCTTCGGCCTGTTTGGCCGGTGGGGGAGAGGGTACGGGCGAGGTGGGTGGTACGGGAAGGGCTACGGCGACCCGCAGTCCAGGCTCGACAGCTGGCACCAGCAGGCGCACGGCACGACGGCGCCGAAGACTGGTGATCAGCCGCAGCAGCAGGACCAGCGCGGTCAGTAACGCGCGCAGGGGTTGGGAGGGACGGTTACCCCCTCCCTTCCCTCCCCTGGAGGGGGAGGGAGAATCTGGGCTGGCGAGAACCTTACGATGACGCTCGTGAAGCGGATCCTCCTGGTCGACGACGAACCGCGGCTCGTCCAGCTGGTTCGCGACTACCTGGAGCACGGCGGCTTCGGGGTGGTGACAGCCGGCGACGGCCCGACCGCGCTGCGGGCCGCATCGACGCAACACCCGGATCTGATCGTCCTCGACCTGGGGCTCCCGGGCCTCGACGGACTGGACGTGATGCGAACGCTGCGCAAGACAAGCGAGGTCCCCATCATCGTGCTCACGGCGCGGGGCGAGGAGTCGGATAAGGTCGCTGGGCTGGAGCTGGGCGCGGACGATTACCTGACCAAGCCGTTCAGTCCGAAGGAGCTGGTTGCCCGGGTGCGATCGGTCCTCCGCCGGGCGGATGGCCTGAAGGCGCCGGCCGAGGTGATCCGGGTGGGCGACCAGGTCGAGTTGCACGTGCCGTCCATGCAGCTGACCATCGGCGACCGGCGAATCGAGCTGACCGCCACCGAGTTCCAGTTGCTGGCCATTATGGCGCGCCAGCCCGGGCGGATCTTCACCCGCGCCCAGCTGCTGGACGCCGTGCACGGCGTGGCGTTCGAATCCTACGAGCGCGCCATCGACGCCCACATCAAGAACATGCGCCGGAAGATTGAGCCAGATCCTCGCAATCCCCGCTACCTGCAGACGGTGTTCGGGGTGGGCTATCGCTTCGCGGATCCGCACCAATGAGCGGGCCGGCCTGGAAACACGGACGCTTCGGACCGCCGACCGGCCGGCGGCCCCCCTGGTGGCCAGAAGGAGAGGCCTGGCCTCCTACCGGACCACCGCCGTGGGCGAGGCGCCGGGGCCGGTTCATGTGGCGGTTCGGCGCCTTCTTCCTGGGCGCGGTCCTGATCACGGCGATGGTGGGGACGGTCGGCGTGTGGCTGGTCGCCAACGCGCTCGGCTTGATCAGCAGCCCGCCGCTGCTCAGGCTGGCTTCCATCGCGGTGCTCGTGCTCGGGGCGCTGGCGATCGCCACCGGTGGGCGTGCCTTTCGGCGGGTGGCGACCCGATTCGGCGACCTGGTGGAGGCCGCCAGCCGGATCGAATCCGGCGACTACAGCGTCCGGGTGGCTGAGCGGGGACCGGGCGAGATTCGCGCCGTCACCAGGGCCTTCAACGCTATGAGCGCGCGACTGGAGGCCACCGAGGTGCGGCGGCGCACCTTCTTGGCGGACGTGACGCATGAGCTGCGGACGCCGCTCTCCATCATTCGTGGTCAGGCCGAGGCCATCAGCGACGGCGTCTATCCCGCCGACCCCGGGCACCTGGCGCCGGTTCTCGATGCCACCACGACGCTGGAGCGGCTGGTTGAGGATCTCGGCACGTTGGCGCTCTCCGAAACGGGCAGCCTGGTGCTGGCTCG
>DASQAY010000271.1:0-13790 GCA_035635515.1 Candidatus Eiseniibacteriota bacterium
CGACGAGATGAAGAAGCGGGTGATCATCGTCGACACGTCGAATGAGATTGGTGGCGATGGCGACATTCCGCACCCGGGGATCGGCCGCTCGCGGCGCATGCAGGTGCGCACGCCCGCGCTGCATCATGCCGTAATGATCGAGGCAGTCGAGAACCACATGCCCGAGGTGATCGTCATCGACGAAATCGGGACCGAGCTGGAGGCGGCTGCCGCCCGCACGATCGCCGAGCGGGGCGTGCAGCTGATCGCCACCGCGCACGGAAACTCGCTCGACAACCTGCTGGTCAACCCCACCCTCAACGACCTGCTGGGCGGCATCCAGACGGTCACCCTTTCGGACGAGGAGGCCCGCCGGCGCGGCACCCAAAAATCGGTGCTGGAGCGGAAGTCGCCGCCCACCTTCGATGTCCTGGTCGAGATCCATGACCGCGACCGGTTGGCCGTCCATCAGCCGCTGGCCGAGGTGGTCGACATGGCGCTGCGGGGCGGCAACAAGCCACCTCAGATGCGCGTGCGCGGCGCCGACGGCGCCATCACGGCGCGCATGGGTGAAACGGCGCCGATGCGAACGGCGGTGCCGCGCGAGCCCGGGGCGCTGCCCGCCCCCCGGAGTCCACGCGAGTCGCTCGCCATCTTTCCCTACGGGGTCAGCCGGAACTACCTGGAGCAGGCCGTGGACGAGTTGAAGATCCCGGCCCGGATTCAGAACCACATCGAAGACGCCGACGTGGTGCTGACGCTGAAAAACTACTACCGCCGCAAGGACTCGCCGCTGAAGGAGGCCGAGGCCGTCGGGGTCCCCATCCAGGTGTTGAAGAGCAACACCATCACCCAGATCAAGGGCGCCCTGGGCAAGCTGTACGCCCTGGAGACGGCCGATCCGACAGAGGCGGCCCTGGAGGAGACCCTGGAGGGCATCCGCCGGGCCAAAGCGACCAACAGTATGGTCGAGCTCTCGCCCCAGAACGCCTATGTGCGCCGCCTCCAGCATCAGCTGGTCGAACGCCACGAGCTGACCGCCCGCAGTTCCGGCAAAGAACCGAATCGCCGCCTGCGGATCTACACGGCCGCCGATTAGGCGCAAGAGATCTCCCTCCCCCGGGCGGGGAAGGGTCGATGAAATCGAGCAGCCCAGACTGCGTCAGGGATCTCCGTCCCCCGTGCGGGGAGGGGTCGATGAAATCGAGCAACCCACACTGCGTCAGGGATCTTCCTCCCCGTTCGGGGAGGGTTCGATGAAATCGAGCAGCCCAGACTGCGTCAGGGATCTCCCTCCCCCGTGCGGGGAGCCACTGTTGTCAGGGTCGCGGGATTTCCCGCGTGGGCAGGGGTAGGGGTGGGGGTATCCCGCGGGGATAGGAAAAAGCGAGCGGCGATAACACGCAGCCGGCTGGGCACCTTCCGCAGCAACGTCCTCGACTGGTATGCGGCCAACGGCCGCGACCTGCCCTGGCGCCGCACCCGCGACCCATACGCCATCGTCGTCTCCGAGATCATGCTCCACCAGACGCAGGTCAGCCGGGTGATTCCGTTCTACGAGCGATTTCTGCGGAAATATCCGACCGTTGAGGCCCTGGCCAGGGCGCGCCGACGCGACGTCAAGAGCTTGACGGACCCGCTCGGCTACAAAGTCCGTGGCCGATGGCTGCATGCCATCGCCCAGCACGTCGCAGAGGAACGGGCCGGATACTTTCCGCAGTCCATCGACGAGCTGCGACGGCTGCCGGGGGTGGGCCGGTACACCGCGGGGGCGCTGATGAGCTTTGCTTTCCATCGCGACGCGCCCATCCTCGACACCAATGTGGCTCGTCTTCTGAGCCGATACTTCGGTGCCCAACCCAGCCGGCGCGAGCTCTGGGCGCTAGCCAGCCGGGTCATCCCACCCGGCAAGGCGCATGTGTTCAACCAGGCGCTGATGGACCTCGGCGCCCTCGTGTGCGTGTCACGCGCGCCGCGCTGCGTCGCATGCTCGCTGCGGCGCGGCTGCCGTATGCTTCACGCGTAATGGGCGGTCCAGGCTACTTCGTGACCTTCGAGGGACCCGAAGGGGCGGGCAAATCGACGCAGGTTACCCGCCTCGCGGCCAGTCTCACCGAGCATGGTTTCGAGGTGCTCAGCACGCGCGAGCCGGGCGGCACCATGGTCGGGGAAATGATCCGGCGGATCCTGCTGGACGGCCCGGACCTCAGCGGCTGGACTGAAGCCTTGCTGTTTACGGCGGCCCGCGCCCAGCTGGTCCAGGACGTGATCCGGCCCCAGCTGGAGGCCGGCCTGGTAGTCCTGTGCGACCGGTACCGCGATTCCACGCTCGCCTACCAGGGGTACGGCCGTGGCGTCGACCTGGCCACCCTCATTCGCCTGCAGGCGGAGGCGACCGGCGGCTTGCTGCCGGCGCTGACCTTCCTGCTGGACCTGCCGGTGGAGGAGGGCCTCTCCCGCATCCCCAAGGGTGCCCTCGACCGCCTGGATCGGGAAGCCGAGGGCTTCCACCGCCGGGTGCGCGAGGGATACCTGGACATGGCGCGCCAGGACCCGGGTCGCTGGGTCATCGTCAACGCCGCCGTTTCGGCGGACGGCCTGGCCGAGGTGATCGTGACCGCCACCCGGGAGCGCCTCCAGCGAGCGGGCGTACGCCCTCGGGAGCGCCGCTCGGCATGAAGCTGCTGATCGCCGTCGTCCACCAGGAGGACGCGTCCGCCACCATGGATGCCCTCAACGACCGCGGGATCTCGGTGACCAAGTTCGCCAGTTCCGGCGGCTTCCTCCAGCACAAGAACGTGACCCTGATGTCGGGTATCGAAGAGGACCGCATCGAGGAGGTCCTGGGCGTGATCAAGGAGAACTGCCGCACCCGAAGCGAGTTCATGAACCCGATGCCGCCGCTGGTGGAGCCGGGTGACTTCTTCGTCCCCTATCCGGTCGAGGTGCAGGTTGGCGGCGCCACGGTTTTCATTGTGCAGGTCGACCGCTTCGAAAAGTTGTGATCCCCGGCCTGGGTACCGTCCTCAACACGGGGACAGTCCTGGTTGGGGGGACGATTGGCCTGACGCTCGGACGCTTCATTCCCGAGAGTCTCCAGACCACGATCCGTCAGGTGCTGGGCTTGCTGGTGATCGTCATCGGCGTCTCCATGGCGTTAAAGAGTCAAAACCCGATCGTGCTGCTGGTCAGCGTGCTGGGTGGGGCGGTGATCGGCGAGCTGCTCCGGTTGGATGACGGCCTTCAGGCGCTGGGCCGCTGGGCCGAGAGCCAGACCAGCCGTGGCGGCGGCGGGCGGGTCAGCCTGGCGTTCGTCACCACCAGCCTGCTCTTCTGCGTCGGGCCGCTCACCATCCTGGGGACCTTCCAGGACGGTGCCCATGGCGACATCTCCCTGCTCGCCATCAAGTCGATGCTCGACGGGTTCGCGGCCATGGTCTTCGCCGCCACGCTGGGCTGGGGCGTCCTGCTGTCCGCGGTGACCGTGATCGTCGTCCAGGGGGCTCTGACGCTGCTGGCGTTCCTGGCCCACGCCGGCCTGAGCAGCACCCAGACAGCCGAGCTCACCGGGGTAGGCGGCGTCGCCGTGCTGGGGATCGCCCTGGGCCTGCTGGACATCAAGCGCATCAAGGTCGCCAACCTCCTCCCCGGCCTGGTCTTGGCACCCCTCCTGGTGGCCGTGCTGCACACCATGGGAGTTCTCTAAGCCCGGAACCGGCACGCGGTTCGAACGGTATCCTGCGCAGATGTCGTTTCTTTGGCGACTTCGTAGACTGAGGGGGTGCCCGACCCCCAGCAGCGGACCGTCGAGCGTCGACTCGACTGGTTCGCGGCCAGCGTCGGGCTGGTCCTCGCCGTCCTGGCCCAGCTGGCGGGCGGCGTCCTGCTGTTTACCCACGGCAGCAGCCTGGTCACCCAGGAGCTGTTCGCTTTCGGGACCCTGCTGGTGGCAGGATTTGTGGCGGGCCGCCTCGGTCCGCTTACCGGCGGCGTCTGGAACGGCATGCTGGTGGCCATCGGCTTCATCGTGGTGGAGGCCCTGGCCCGCACCATCATGGACGTCCGCCTGATGGGGAACCCCGGGGTGACCCACGCGTCTGACATGGTCACCCTCTTCGTCGACGACATCGTGGCGCTTTCAGGCGGTACCCTGGGCGGCTGGCTCAGCCGGTTTGCCCGGCTGACGGTCGCTCGGTAACCAACGGCGGACGGAAACGTTGTCTTTGGGCAGGCGGACCATCAACACCGGCGGAGGAGAACCAATGGAAAACGGGAGCGTCGCGGCCTTCGGAGACCGCATCGTACGAAACGTCAGTCGAGTGCTGGTGGGCAAGGAAGCGGAGATCGAGCTGTGTGTCATGGCGCTGCTCAGTCGAGGCCATGTCCTGATCGAGGACGTGCCTGGGGTGGGGAAGACCATGCTGGCCAAGTCGCTGTCCCGCTCCCTCGGTTGCGCCTTCGAGCGGCTGCAGTTCACCCCCGACCTGCTCCCCGCGGACGTCACCGGGGTCAACATCTACAGCCCCAGCACCCAGCAGTTTGAGTTCCGCCAGGGCCCCATTTTCGCCCAGGTGGTGCTGGCCGACGAGATCAACCGCGCCACCCCCAAGACCCAGTCGGCGTTGCTGGAAGCCATGGAGGAGCGGCAGGTGACCGTCGATGGGACGACCTATCCGTTGCCCCAGCCCTTCATCGTGCTGGCGACCCAGAACCCGGTGGAGTTCGCGGGCACGTTTCCCCTCCCCGAAGCCCAGGTGGACCGATTCCTGATGAAGGTCAACCTGGGGTACCTCGACATCGCCCACGAGGTCCAGGTGCTTGACCGCTTCCAGACGGAATCCCCCATCGAGTCGCTGGAAACGGTGGCCAGTGCCGACGAGGTCGTGCAGAACCAGCGGGCCGTGCAGCAGATCTATGTCGATCAGCAGCTGAAGGAGTACATCGCGCGGCTCACCCATCGCACGCGCTCTCACAGCGATGTGAGCCTGGGGGCCAGCTCGCGCGGTTCGCTCGGCCTGTTCCGGACGGCCCAGGCCCGGGCTGCCCTGGAAGACCGGGATTTCGTCACGCCCGACGACGTCAAAGCGCTGGCGCATTCGGTGCTCTCGCACCGAGTGATCCTCAAGCCCAACGCCGAGCTGCGTGGCCTGACGCCGGCCAAGATCGTCAGCCAGATCCTGGAGAGCGAGCCGGTGCCCGCGCTCTCGGTGGTGTCCCACCTGGGGCGGCGCGCCTCGCGCTGATCCGATGCGGCTTCCCCGGCTGCCCCTGCTGACCGCGCTGGTTCTCCTCCTTTTCTTTGCCTACATCACCGGGATTCGACTGGCGTATACACTCCTGTACGCCTTCGTCCTGCTGCTGGTGGCCAGTTACGCCTGGAGCCGGCTGGCCGGCGAGCAGCTCTCCATCCGGCGAGAGAGCCCGGAGGGGCAGTACCAGGTGGGCGACACCTTCGAAGAGCACTTCAAGGTCGAGAACAGCTCCTGGATCCCGATTCCGGTGATCGAGGTGGTCGACTTCTCCAACATCCCGGGCTACCGGCCGGATCGCGTGTTCTCCCTGAAGGGCCGCCGCTTCCGCGGGTGGGCGTCCCGCGGGACATTCCGGCAGCGCGGCCTCTTCACCTTCGGGCCCATCGAGCTGCGATACGGCGACCCCTTCGGTCTCTTCCCCCGAACCTTGCGGGTCAGCTCCACCAACTCGGTGGTGGTCTATCCGCAGATCCGCCCGGTCGGCCACCTTGACGTGCTGTCCATGCGCGCCCAGGGCGACGAGCATGTGCGCGGCCGGGTGCTCGACATCCCGCCCAACGCGACCACCATCCGCGAGTACGTGCCCACCGACAGCTTCAAGCGCATCCACTGGGCGTCCTCCGCCCGGCTGGGCCGGCTGGTGAGCCGAAGCTTTGAGACCCGGGAGGGCGGCGACGCCTGGATCGTGCTCGACCTGGACCGGACGGTGCACGCCGGCGAAGCGCCGGAGTCGACCCTCGAGTACGGCGTCAGCCTGGCGGCCTCCATCGCCGATGCCGGGTTGCGCCGGGGAGCGGCCATCGGACTGCTGGCCAACGATCATGCCCTCAGCCTGCTGGACGCGGCCCGCGGCGATCAGCAGCGCAAGAAGCTGCTCGAGTTCTTCACTCTGGCGGCAGCCGACGGGGACACCCCGCTGGCGACCATGCTGGCCGCCCACGGCCATCGCTGGCGGCGGGGCGGCGGGCTGGTGGTGGTCACGCCCTCCAGCGACCCCCAGTGGGTGGACGCGTTGCTGGACCTGGGCGTTCGCGGCCAGCGCAGCCTGGTGGTCTACCTGGATCCGCAGGCCTTCCATGGCACCCAGCCAGCGCTGGCCATCGCCTCCCGCTGGCGACAGTCACTGTCCTGGTGGATGATTCGCCCCAGCGAAGCGGTCGAGGGCCAGGAGGACCTGAAGGTTGCCGCGCGTTAGCCAGACCACGCTACTGGCCGTTCTGGCGGGTCTGGTCCTGGTGGCCTGGCTGTCCGGCCTGGTTCGGGTTCGGAGCGACGACGGAGTGGCTCGCATTGACGTCCTCCGTAAGTGGTCGCTGGAGTTCGATTTCCGCGATACGTGGTTGCTGCTCGGGTTGGTGGTCATCCTCGGCTGGTCCGTCGCCACGGCCCTGCAGCAGTCGAACTGGGCACCCGGCTCGGACCGGCTGCCCGCCGCGGTCCTGGTGGCGGTGCTGGCTGGATGGCTGGCGGCCGTCAGCCGCCTGTCGCGTCGTGGGTTCGTGCTGATTGGACTCGTGGTGGTGCTTGCCTTCGCCGTCTGGTCGACGGTGGGGGCGGTCCACCTGGGATCCAACTTCGATGTCGGCCCGGTGCCCGACCCGCTCCGGCCGCTGGCCCTGTGGGCGTCGGCAACCTGGTTCCAATCGCGCTTCGCCATGCTGATCGGCTTGATCGTGTTGGTGATGCTGACCGGCTGGTGGACCTCGTGGTGGGTCTTTCGCCGCCGGTCAGGACTGGTCGCCCTCATGCCGTCGGGAACGATCCTGGCGGTGGAGGTGCTCAACGACACCAGCCCGGGCCTGATCTTTTTCAGCTTCGCCTGGCTCGCCGCCGCGGTGCTGCTGCTGGTCCGCCTGCACTACGTCCGGCTCAAGGAGCGATGGCACGCCCGCCGCATTCCCCGAGCCCAGGACACCACCTGGACGTTCGGCGAGATCGGCTTCGAGGCCACCGCGCTGCTCCTGCTGGCGGCGTTCCTGCTGCCGCCCCTGACCAGCGAAGACATGAGCAGCCAGCTGGTGCCCAGCACCCTCAATGCCAGCGGCTTCCATCCTTTCAGTTTTGGCGGCGTCTTCAAGAGCGGCCCCCAGGACGTGGGATACAGCGAAACGGTCCGTCCGGGGGCGCAGCTGCACGCCCGCCCGGTGGTGGTCATGTCGGTCAGCGGCGAGTTCGCCGGCATGTACCCCTACTGGCGGGGGGTGGCGCTGGGCGGTTGGAACGGCGAAGCCTGGTACCTGCTGAACTCGGGTCCGGACCTGGTCGTCGGCCGGCAGGCGTCGCTGGCGCCGAAAGCCGAGGTCCCGCGGGCCGACCTGCCGTCGGATCCACACCGGTTGAAGTACGTGCACAACACGTTTCGTATTCTGGCGGGCGGCCAGGGCCCACCCACGGCATTCTCGGCGGGCGAGCTGATCTGGGTGTCCAAGCACCCGGTGAGCGTGCAGGGCATCGTCAACATCCCGGGCGGCATCGACGTGCAGGCCACCCAGCCGCTGCCGGTAAACAGTGGCAACCCGGGCGCCAGCTTCGACACCGTGGACCAGGTCCACCTGGCCGACAATCCCCACCCGCCGTACGACTACCAGAGCTACTCGGCCACCTCCGTGGTCGACGAGCAAAGTCTTCGCCAGGCGGGGACGGTCTACCCGGCCTGGGTCGAACCGTACCGCGGGCTGTACTACCAGAACCGGATCTGGAATGGCGGCAACACCGGGCAGGATACGGAGATCGCCGCGCTGGCCCTCAAGATCGTGCAGAGCGCCCATGCCACCAACCCCTACGACGAGGCGCGGGCCATCGAGGCATGGCTCCGGCTCCCGGGCCGGTTCGCCTACACCCTGGCGCCCAAGGCCGCTCCCATCGGTGTTCGGCAGTTGGATTACTTCCTGTTCACGACTAAATCCGGCTACTGCCAGGACTTCGCCACCGCCATGGCTGTCCTGCTGCGTTCCCTCCCCGAGCCGGTGCCGGTCCGCCTGGTCAGCGGGTATGCGGCCGGGACCTATGAGGCCAAGTCCCAGCGTTATGTGGTACGCGCCACAGACGCCCACACCTGGGTGGAAGTACTCTTCCCCGGTTACGGGTGGGAGCCCTTCGAGCCGACGCCCGACTCGCAGAACTTCCCCATCGTCCGGCCCGCCACGCCCGCCGACTTGAACGGCGGCAATACGATCGGTTCCCAGCAGCCGGGCCAGCTCGGGGTCCCGGTCGGGGGCGGCCCATCGGGGACCATCGGGGGCCTGGGCGGCAACGCATCGGGAAGCTTCGTCGACGTGGGCACCCGGATCGGCGTGGGGCTGATCGTCCTCCTGCTGCTCGCCCTGCTGCTGGCGGTGTTGGGGGTTCGATGGTATCTCCGGCCCGAAGACGCCCCCCGGATCTGGCGTCGGCTTCGCTTCCTGGGTCGCGAGCTACAGGTACCGGTGCAGCCCGGCGATACGCCGAATGAGTACGGGGTCAAGCTGGCCCGGGCCGTACCTCTGCTTGCTCCTGAGATCTCGACCCTGGCCCGGCTCTTCACCCGCGCCCGCTACGGGCGGGCCGGCCTCGATCGCCGCGATGCTGCCGAACTCCATGCCGCCTGGGATTGCGTCCGCCGCCGCTATCCCGGGCTGCTCATCCGGGGCATCGGGCGGCGGGTGCGCAACGGCGAGGCCGCTATGGCTAAGCCAGGGGCAGCTCGAGGGTCAGGAAGTCGCGGGCCAGGACGGCTCCGTCGATGGGCTGGTCGCTCCCGCGGTGGGTCAGGATAAAGCGCACGGCGGGGTGGCGCCGCATCAGGCCCTCCACCTCCTGTCGTGAGAGGTGGATCCTCCCCGGCTCCGCGTAGGTCATCTCGGCGATGACGTGGTCCGAAGCCTCGACCAGCGCGTCCAGGCCGGGACAGGACGCCGAGTCGCCGGTGTACCCGAGCCGCACTCCGTCCTTTTCCAGGAGATAGCCGAGGCAGGTCCAGGTCGACACATGGGCCATGCGGAAGGCCCTCACCCGGTAGCCTGCCACCTCCGCCCCCCGTCCCTCGTCGAGCTCCTGCACGGTCAGGGCCAGGTGCTCCCAGGCGGCCCGCCTGAACGTTTCGCCCCAGGCCAGGTCCAGCAGCTGTCGTAACCAGTCTTCGGTGCCGCGCGGTCCCAGGATCGCCAGTGGCGGGGAGGCAGGGAACAGTTCGTGCCGGGCGGCAATCAGCAGGGCCAGGTTGAAGCAGTGGTCGGCATGGAAGTGGCTGATGAAGACGGCCGCCGGTTGGTCCAGCGGGACGCCGACCTTGGGCAGATGGACGCACAGCGGCGCGCCAGCGTCCAGCAGCAGGGTCTGGTCAACCAGGATGCTGGCGTTGTACGCAGTCGGCGAGAACGCCGACCCGCTGCCCAGGAAGGTGACCTGCATGTCGACTACAGCCTAACGGGGATGAGGTCGGGGAGGGGGTTGCCAAGAACGCCCTTGCATTGGACGCAGACGCCCTGACTTTCTCAACGATTCCGACAGGAGACAGTGGGCGGTCCTTCTCGTAGACTCGTCGCAGTGACAACCGTCGAAAAAGTCCGACTCACGCAGTACTCGCACGGCGCGGGTTGAGCCTGCAAGCTCGGTCCTGATGACCTGGCTCAGGTCCTGAGCCACTTGCCCGCTCCGCTCCCCAACCCGGCGCTCCTCGTCGGTCTCGAGACCGGCGACGATGCTGCCGTCTACCGTCTGCGTGAAGACCTGGCGCTGGTGATCACCACGGACTTCTTCACGCCCATCGTCGACGACGCCTTCGTGTTCGGCGGTATCGCCGCCGCCAATGCCCTGAGTGACGTGTATGCCATGGGCGGAACGCCCCTGCTGGCCATCAACCTGGCCGCCTTTCCCGCCAAAGAGCTCCCCCTGACCATCCTCTCCGACATCCTGCGGGGCGGCATGGAGAAGGCGCACGAGGCCGGGATCGACATCGTGGGCGGTCACAGCATCGACGACCCCGAGCCCAAGTACGGACTGGCCGTGATCGGCACCGTGCATCCGGATCGGGTCGTGCGCAACAGCACGGCGCGAGCCGGCGATCAGCTCCTCCTGACCAAACCCGTCGGGACCGGCATTATCTCGACGGCCATCAAGCACGGGGTGGCGCCGGCGGCGGCCGAAGCGGCCGCTATCACCAGCATGCTGCAGCTCAACCAGGCGGCGGCGGCGGCTATGACGGCGGTCGGCGTATCGGCGGCCACCGACGTCACCGGCTTCGGGCTGCTGGGACACCTGCGCACCATGGCCCGCGCCTCGGGCGTGTCCGCCACGGTCCAGGCGGCGGCGGTGCCGGTGCTGCCCGGGGCCGAGGCCCTGGCCGATGCCGGCGAGGTGCCCGGCGGCACCCGCTCCAATGAGCGGTCGCTGCGCCCGTCCGTGCAGTGGTCCGACGCCGTCCTGCCGCCTCGACGGATCCTGCTGTGCGACGCGCAGACCTCGGGTGGGCTGCTGATCGCGGTCCCCCAGTCGGCGCAGCCTCGGCTGGAGGCCGAGCTGGCCGCCCGTGGGGTGGCCGCCTACCGGATCGGCGGCCTCAACGAAGGCCCGGCCGGGACGATCGTCGTCCAATGACCAAACCACGCGCGCCGGTAAGGACCGAGCTCGCAGACCTGCGCTCGGCCACGTCCGCCGCCCTGGCGCGCTGCCTTCCCGCCATCATCGAGCCCTGGCTGCATCGGGTAGCACGCCGACCCGACTCGCGTACCTATCAGGAGGCGCGAGCCACCCTGCGCGGGCTCCTGGAGTGGGTGGTCGACCGGGTGGCCGGAGCGGGGCCGCCCCTGCCGCCGCCGGAAGGGCTGGCGGCCTTCGTGCAGATCCGGGGGCGCCAGGGGGTGGACCTGCCCACCATGTTCGACGACGTGCGGGCCTTGCGGGATGCGGCCTGGACCGCCCTGACGCCCGGGTTCCGCGCCGGCGCCCTGGACGCGCCAACTGCCGGCCCCTGGTTGAATGCCGCTTTCGATGATCTGCTGGCGGCGGTCATCCTGGTCGTCTACCAGCAGGAGACGCTGAGCCTGCGGGAAGCCGCGGCCACGGATTCGCTGACCGGGCTGACCAACCACCGGGCGTTCTTCGGGCGCTTGGAGGAGGAGCTGCGCCGGGCCGCCCGAATCGGCTACCAGGTCTCCCTCCTGCTGCTGGACCTGGACAACTTCAAACAATACAACGACGAGTACGGCCATCCGGCCGGCGACCAGGTGCTGAGGCAGGTGGCGGAGGTCTTGATGACCCAGCGGCGAGTCACGGACACCTGCGCTCGCTATGGGGGCGAGGAGTTCGCCATGATCTTCCCCGGGACGCCGGCTGCCGACGTGGAGGCCATCGCCCAGAACATGGCTCACCGGCTCCGGCTGGGGACCGGGCTGGGGTTCAGCGGGGGGATTGCCACCTTTCCGGTGGACGCGACGTCGCCCCGCGACCTGGTGGAGGCGGCGGACGCCGCCCTCTACCGCGCCAAGGAGGAGGGCCGCGACCGGGTCCTGCTGGCGTAGCGCACCCGTTGCCAGGGTGTGACCGAGCGGTGACATTGGGGCGCGCGCCGGGGCAGGGCCGCCATATGCCGCCAGCGCACCCCCGCGTATTAGAGGGTGGAGATGCGTGCCCCAACCCGCCTGCAATCGGCCGCCAGTCTCGATAATGGGCCACAGTGTCTGCCACGCCGAGCCCTGCGGCCGCTGACGACGACCTCTCGCTGGTCCGCCGGGTTCGCGCCGGGGACCAGGATGCCGCACGCCTCCTCTTCGACCGGTACTTCGACCGGATCTACAACTATGTCCATGCCCGGCTGGGCCGGGCGGCGGACGCGGAGGATGTGGCCATCGAAACCATGACCCGCACCCTCACCCGTCTGGACACCTTCGAGGACCAGGGCGTCGCCTTTACGGCCTGGATGTACCGGATTGCCCACAACGCCACCATCGACCACTACCGGCGCCAGAGCAAGATGACCATGGTGCCCCTGGAAGAGGCCAACCTGCCCCAGGGCGACGACCCGGCTGAACTCGCCGTGGACAACCTGCGCGACGAGGACCTGCGGGAGGCGATTCGGACCCTCACCGAGGACCAGCAGCAGATTCTGATCCTCCGTTTCTTCCAGGACCTGAGCGCTGCCCAGGTGGCCCAGGTGGTGGGCAAGTCCGTGGGCGCCGTGCAGGCCCTCCAGCACCGAGCGCTGGGCGCCCTGCAGCGGAGCCTGCAGCCGAGGAGCGCATCATGAACACCGAAATGGACCGCTTCGACCGGCTGGCCGAGCGGCTGCAAGGGGTGCCGCCGATTACTCCCGACCCTGCCACCCGCATCCGCGCCTGGAACCTGGTTTCGGCGCGTCTGGCCGGCGGCCCCGTGGCCGCTCCGGCTCGCCGCTTTAGGCCGGTCCGGCTGGCCACGGCTCTGGTGGCGGCCCTGGCCGTGCTCCTGGTTGGCAGCGCCGTCGCCTCTGCCCAGAGCCTGCCGAACTCGGCCCTGTACCCCATCAAGCGCTTTGACGAGGGTCTGCGGATGACGCTGACGCTGGGCGCCCCGGCGCGATTCAGCTACCACCTGGAGCTGGCCCGGATCCGCCTGGCCGAGGTGCAGGCCATGGTCGACGCCGACCGGCTGGACCTGGCGGAGGCCGCCCTGCAAAGCTACGAGGCCGATCTGGCCGACGCTGCCGCCGAGGCCGAGCAAGCCGGGTCGCCCGCTAACCAGGCGCTGCTGGAGAGCCGCCTGCAGGAAGCCATCCAGGTCCACGACGCCCAGCTGGCCAACCTCCAGGGCCAGGTGACGAACCCGGCTGCCGTGGCGGCCATCCAGGCGGCGCGGGACCGGGCCCTGAACACGACGCCACCGGGGTCGGGCAAGCCCAAGACTCCCGCGCACAGCCCCAAGAACTCGCCCTAGCGAGCCCTCGCTGGCTGGCGAGGACGCTCGCCGACCGCTACCATTGCTAGCGGGCAGTTGACAACTAGTTCACAAAGCCTTTATCTATTTTCACCGTCCGTGCGCACAACCCAGGAGGGGAAAGGCGTGGAAGAGGCGACCTGGCCGCGACCGGAATCCCATCCGGCGGCGACCCAGCACGTCCGGGAGATGGCCGCCAACCTGGTCTTGAGCCGGGCGCTGACCATCCTGGGGGGTGCCTGTGGGATGGTGGTCTATCGCGATGCCGGTGGACGCTGGAATAGCGATGGTTTAGGCCTTCCCGGGCAGCCCGACCGGCTGGAGGAGCTCACGCCGGTGTTCGAGGCCCTCCTGGAGTGGTCGCTGTACACGGAAAAGCCGGTGGTGGTGGGTGACCTGACCAAGAGTCCGTGGTCCCGGCACCTGATGCAGGGGTCGGACCCCCCCACCGGGTCGGTGGCTGCCACCCCCATCGCCCAGCGGGGCACCATCTGGGGAGCGATCGCGGTGTACCGGGTGGACGCGGTGACCGAATCGATGGAGGTCATGCGCCAGCTGACCGACGTGGCGACCGAGCCGCTGAGCGCGCTGGGCTCGGGCCGGCCCGAAGGCGTCGCGCCTCAGGCCTGAGCCGGCCTCGGCGCCCAGGATTTAGCCCGAATCCGGGCTTAG
>DASQAY010000272.1:0-2100 GCA_035635515.1 Candidatus Eiseniibacteriota bacterium
TTGCGAACGCCATGATGGGGTCCATCTCGCACGGCTGACCAAACAGGTGCACCGGCATGATGGCGCGCGTCCGTCGGGTCAGATGCTTCGAGAGCTGCGCCGGGTCGATGCCGACATGGTCTGGCTCGACGTCGACGAAGACCGGCTTGAGCCCGTTCTGCAGCACCACGTTGGAGCTGGCCACGAAGGTGACGGCCGGCACCAGGATCTCATCCCCGTCTTTCCAGCCGAAGTGCTCCTTCATGGCGTGGACTGCCACCTGGAGGGCACTGGTCCCGCTGTTGCAGAAGATGGCGAAGGTGCGCTCGTGCAGCCGCGCGAACTCGCGTTCGAACCGCCGCGTGTACTCGCCGTAGGAGAGGCGGTTCTTGTCCAGGACGTCATTCACGTAGCGGCGCTGCGCGGGCGTGATGCTGGCGGTGCCGAGGCCGATGGTCCGCACGTGGTCCGGAGGGACGCCGGGGCGGATGAGCGGCACCGGCGCCGCGCCAGGGCGGTCGGCGGTGACGATCCAGTCGCCCGGGGAGAGCCGCCGCGGCGCTTCGACGGCCAGGCCGTGCTGGCGGAGGGACGTGGCCAGCGCCTGGGGCGCCCTATGGGCACGAATGACGAGCCGGCCGCCAGGGGCGACCACCCGGACCAGCTCATCGAGCGGGTGGTCCCGGTCGGCCACCCCGTCCTGGGACTGTCTGAAGAGGACCACCCCGTAACTCCCATCGTCAAAGGGCAGGGCGGCCAGGGACCCACGCACCAGCGGGCGGTGTTGCGGTCGCGCGGCGCGCAGCCGGCTGAGGCGGGTATCGACCCCGGTGGCATCGGGCAGCATGCCGAGCAGGGGATCGGATCCGCAATTCACGTAGAGGCAGTCGACGTGGCTCCCGGCCTGGGTCCGGAGCAGCCGAGCGCGCCGCCGTTCGAGCCAGCGACGGACGGGGTTGAGGGCGTGATAGGCCTGCAGCTCGCGGTCGCCGGCTTCGGGTGAGTGACGGAGGTGCCGCAGACGGACCAGGGCGCGCAGATAGGACAGGGCGAAGGCCAGCAGGCGAACGTGGGATTTCCCGGCGTGACGTTGACGGTGATGGAGCGGTACCTCGATGACGGCGTGGCCCTGGTTCACTACCCGCATCAGCAGGTCCTCGAGGACCTCAAAGTTCGTCCCCTGCGGCTCCAGGGTCCGGAGCACCTCGGCCCGGTACAGCCGGCAGTTGGAGGACATGTCGCGGTAGGGCACTTGCAGCGCCAGGCCGTAGATCCGGTTGAGGATCCGGCTCAAGGTGCTGCGGTACAGCGGCATGTCGGCGCCGCCGCCTTTGACCCACCGCGATCCGATCACCAGGGCGGCCTGTTGGCGGGCCTTCCACAGGGACTCGAGGACTTCGGGTTCGTGGGACAGATCGGCGTCCATGGTGCAGATGAACCGGCCGCGGGCCAGGCCAAAGCCCATTCGAAGGGCGCCGCCGAAACCCGGCTCGGTCTGGCGGGCCACCCGGGCCCCCAGGCTGACGGCCACCTGGGCGGTCCCGTCCGGCGATTCCTTGTCGATGACCAGAATCTCGGATGTCACGCCCAGGCGTTCGACCACCGCCTTGATCCGTGGGATGAGGATCGGAAGGTTGTCCGCCTCGTTCCAGGTGAGCAAGAGGACGGTCAGGTCGACGGCCGGCGAGACCAGCCTGGCCGGGTCCGCGAGGCGGGCCTCCGGCATCAGGTCCGGGATGCCGTCGAATACCGGGAAAGCGTGCCCGCCCTGGCAGGTGATGCGATCCGCCGTGGTCTGCCGCAGCCCCGTGTGACAGCGCGGGCATCTGAGGCGGGACCTCGGCTCGGGCTGGGGTTCAACAGTGCTGACCGGGGCTTGGCTCATCTTGAGGCGCAGCCAGGCTTCGGCGCTGCGCCCCGTGTAACGATTCAGCGCGGCGATGTTTGCTTCGGCGGCCCCGCTCGGGGTAATGCCGCGAGCGGCTGGGTTTGTGCGCGCGAACCCTTCAGGCTGGGGTAGGGCGTCGCCAACCACGGGATCTCGATCCTCACCGGCGCCCCGTTGAGGATGGTTGCCGGCTGGTTCGGCAGGCTCAGGAACGACGGCATCAACAGCAGAGG
>DASQAY010000273.1:0-4289 GCA_035635515.1 Candidatus Eiseniibacteriota bacterium
CCCACCCATGGGCGCTGGCCGCGGCGTGGGTCGGACTGACCACCCTGGTGGTCCTTGGAGCGACGAACCTCTTTGCCCTCTCTCGTCGCTGGGGTCCACGACTGGTCAGCGGCCGGATTGGCACGATCCTGCATCTGACACCAGACCGTCTGGCAAGGGCGCAGCGCTGGTTCCATCACTGGGGACCGCTGGCCATTGTGGTGTCGCGATATGTTCCCGGCCTGCGCTGGGCGATGGCGGTGGCCTGCGGGACTCTCGGGGTTGAGTACCGGATCTTCTGGGTCAGCACCGCCATCTCGGCCTCGGTCTGGGTCGGCGGCCTGCTGGTCGTGGGAGTGACGGCGGGCGACGCTGTCGCTGCCATGCTCTGGGCGCACCCATGGATGGTCTTTCTGCTACCGGTTCCGGCGGCCACCGTCATCGGCAGCCAACTGATCCGGGTCGCTGTCATCGGCAGACGCGTTGCTCATTAAGGGCAGCACGGCAGCCGCTGCGAGGGACCCTTGAACTTGACATGTGACTAAACGGTCACCTATACTCCCGGACATGGACTCGGTCTTCAGAGCCCTGGCCGACGCGACGAGGCGGAGCCTGCTCGACGAGCTCTTTCGCAAGGACGGACAGACCCTGACCGCTCTGGAAGCGCGCTTCTCGATGACGCGGTTTGGCGTGATGAAGCACCTGCGGCTCCTCGAGAAGGCGGGGCTGGTGGTGACCAAGCGGCGCGGGCGCGAGAAGCTCCATTTTCTGAACCCGGTTCCAATCCGGCTTGTCCACGACCGGTGGGTGAGCAAGTACGCCGAGCCCTGGGCCGCGGCATTGAGCGGCCTCAAAGACACATTGGAGGAACGACGCATGGAAAAGGTATTCGAGATCTATATCAAGACCACTCCGGAGCGGCTGTGGCAGGCGATCACCGACCCCGAGATGCGGAGTAAGTACCAGTTCGGCTCACGGTTCAGCGCGGACTTCACGCCTGGCTCGCGCTACGAGATGAGCCAACCTAACAATGGCGGGCTCCTGGCGGAGGGCGAGAACCTCGAGATCGATCCGCCGCGCCGGCTGGTCCAGACCATGCAGGCCCTGTGGGGCGAGGATGTGAAACGGGAGGGAACCTCGAGGATCACCTGGGAGATCGAACCGGTGGGGGACTCCTGCCGCCTGACCGTCACCCACGACCAGCTTCGTGAGGGCGCCCACGACCAGCTGTACGGTGGCTGGCCGATGATCCTCTCCGGGCTGAAGACACTGCTCGAAACGGGCGAGCTGCTGACTACCCCGGGATCGCTGATGTACGGCTTCCCGACCCCAGCGTCGGCGAAGCGCGGCCGCTAGGTGCCAATCAAGGCGCCCTCGCTGCCAGGCTGTTCCCGGCCGTGCTGGTGACAGCGGACTGGCAGCGGGGCGCCTACGGGTTGGCGGGCTAGATTCTCCCTACGGCACCTGTGCCTCTTGCCAGTGCGCGCCGCCGTCAGCCGTGCGCAGCAGGATGTTGGTGTTGTTCGGCCCAGCAACGGCCTCAGCCCACCCGTGCTGAGAGTCCGAGAACATCAGCTGAATGATCGCGGGTGACGGGAACACCTGCCAGGTCTGGCCGCCGTCGACGGTACGAGCCACGAACTGCTGCCCCTGGGGGACCGGGTTGTCCGCCGGGTGGTCGTTGACCGAGGTGATCCACCAGTGCTTCTGGTCCAGGTAGAACTGCATGTACTGGCTGCCCTGAGGCTGCAGCCCTCCGGCCTCGAGTTTCTGTGGATTGGTCCAGGTGAGTCCGCCGTCAGCACTGGAATAGACGTAGCGGGCACTGACCACAAGATGGTTCGGGTCCCGAGCATAGACCGGATCAGTGATGCGTCCGAAGGCCACCGGTAAGACCGCGTGCCCGTCAGCGAACAGGACCGGGTAGCCCAGGATCACATCCGCGTTTTCCAGGCCGGCCGGCGGCGTCACGCTTACCCACGATGTCCAGGTGTGGCCCCCGTCCGTCGTGATCCAGAGGCCCGAATCCCCGGGCGCCGCCACCCCACCAGTCCGAAACCATCCGACCCGCGCGTTGGCAAACTCAAACTGGTCCTCGCCGACTCCGGAGGTGGATCCCCAACTATTGGCGTGCAACGTGCCCACGCGGGTCCAGGTCGCGCCGGCATCGGTAGTGTGATAGATCGGAGCCGGATCGGACCGCGTGGCCGGGCTCTGCGAATACACCCAACCCTCCACCCCTCGGAAGAAGGCGAACGCTGCCGGGAACGCCGTCGGAGTGCGCCTCAACCAGTGCAACCCTCCATCGCTGGTGGCGTAGACGGTCAATGCAAAGCTTCGTTGCGTCCAGTCGACGGTCCACAGAGTTCCGTCGCGCCCGTCGGCGTCCCAGCTCATGCCGTCGTACCCGCCGTCGAACCGCAACCGCTCGGTCCAGGTGCGTCCACCGTCAGCGGTCTGGTAAAGGACGTTAGCAAGCGGGACCGATCCCGAGGTGCGTCCAAGGTGGAGGCCGCGGCGGACGACCCAGTCGCCACCTGGTCCCGTGCTTGCCAGCGACAGCGCGGGCGTCGTGTCACTGGATTCGCCGCCCGGAAGCGGGAGCCGGAGGAGGTTGGCCCGCAGCAGGATGCCGAAGCCGAGCACGGGAACGAGAACGACCGCGGTCAGCGCCACCGCCAGCGTGGACTTTGCCCAGGGCGCCCATCGGCTGGGCTCGGGTTCCTGACGAACCCGTTCAATCACCCGGCTGGCGAGCCCGGGGTTGGGCGCATAGGAAGCCTCGGCCATGGCCCGGATTTCATCCGCAAGCCTGTCAGTCATTGGTACACCTCCGAAATTTCCAGTCCCGGACGCAGCCGGCGCGTGATCCGATACAGTCGCGCCTTGGTGGCAGCGGTCGAAATCCCGAGGGTCGCCGCGACCTCGGGAAGCGGCAGGTCGAGGTAGAAGAAGAGGTACAGGACCAACCGGTCGTTGGCGGGCAGCTGCGCGATCGCCTGGCGCAGGTCGACCAGCCCGGAGGGGTCCGTCGTTGGATCGTCAGGAGGGTGGAGATCCGCGAACTTCAGCACCGTCCACCATCGCCGCCGGCGGGTGTCGCGGCACTGGTTGGCGACGATAGCCAGCAGCCAGGGCCGGAACGACTCAGGGTCTGGGCGCAGCCGGCGGACAGCGCGCCAGGCCTTCAGCGCGCTTTCCTGGACGGCGTCCTCAGCGGCGGTTCGATCGGAGAGCATTGCCAGAGCCAGGCGATACGCGGGGTCGATCAGGGGCCGCAGCAGGGCCTCGAAAGCGTCGCGATCTCCCCGCCGGGCGGCCGAGATGAGCTCCAGGGTCATTGCCTGCTCATTCATACGCGCCAGCTGCCTGGGCCGTTGCAAGGACAGCCTCTCGCAGGGAGGGCAGCGGAGGGTGTGTCTTAGGCGGCGAAAGGAAACCACTGTTCCCGGAGCGGGAACAGATAGCGGTCCGTCAGGAAGTTGAGCACGCGGCGAGAGCGGGCGAAGCCCTGGCCGCCCAGATCGTCGAGCAGACCGGGGCGTAGTGTGGCCTTCGACGCGGCCTGGTAGGCGCGGCGACCGATCAGCTCAAACAGCTCGAGCGCGGCGGGCAGCTCGCCCTCGCTCCGCAGCAATCGACGCCGCAGGCGCTCCCGGGCAACGGGGGAGAGGAGACGGCCGCCGCCCGTGTATTCGGGGAAGACGCCGGTCAGAAAGAGCGCCAGGTCGCCGAGCCGCCGATAGACGGATGCTCGCTGGGGTTCAGCTACCACGTCGAGGAGTTCGATCAGGTGCATAGGGTCGAGCTCGCTGAAGCGGTGACGGCGCCAGCCACCACTGCCGCGCGTGAAATAGCTGCCGCTGGCGACGTGGGTATAGGACGCGAGCAGCTCCGCCAGGAAGAGCCGGCGGGCTGGGTCGTCGGTGAACTCACGCAGCGCCGCAATGTCGAAGACAGGGACTCGCTGACCCGGGCCGACCCATTCATTGATGAAGCGGACATCATCCAGGTCCCGGCGCACGCGATGGACCAGGACCGCGAATACCAGGAATGGCGAGGCGTGCAGAAACGCCTCCTGGCTGCCCGTGCCGAAGATGCGGTCGAAGACGGCCGGCTCGGCGAGGATCTGCTTTATGCGATCGGGCTCGGCGCGGAGTGCGTCGGAGGGCTCGCCGCTCGTGGCCGCGAGCAACGAGAGATCCTGGTCGGTCAGGTGCTCCAGATAGGTGAACGCACTCATCGCCTCACCCTCCGTGAGGCGGTGAGACATTCGTGGCGAATGCTTTGAGGGTCTGGTCCAGGAACTC
>DASQAY010000274.1:0-4268 GCA_035635515.1 Candidatus Eiseniibacteriota bacterium
GGTCTCGCCAACACCGGTGCCCACCATCGGTCCGAGGCCGACTCCAACGACGATCCCTAGGCCCTCCCCAACGGCTAACCCGACGCCATCGCCAACGCCCATTCCAACTCCCACTACGACACCTACACCAACGGCCACTCCCACACCGACGCCTACACCAACGGCCACTCCCACACCGACACCTGCACCAACGGCGTCCGCCTCAGCAATGCCAGCCTTCACCCATGTTTTCGTGATCGTGATGGAGAACCAGGAATATGGCACCGTCATCGGTAACTCCGCGGCGCCGTACATCAACAGCCTGGCGACCAGCTACGGCCTGGGTACCCAGTACTACGCCGTGACTCATCCGAGCCTGCCAAACTACCTAGCCCTGACCGCCGGCAGCACCTTTGGGATCACAACCGACTGCACCACCTGCTATCTCAACTCAACGAACCTAGCTGACCAAATTGAAGCGAGCGGTCGGACCTGGAAGGCCTACATGGAGAGCATGCCTTCCGCCTGCTTCACCGGAAGTTCCTACCCTTACATGCAGAAACATGACCCCTGGATGTACTACGACGACATCCGCACCAACCTGGCGCGTTGCCAGAGTCACGTGGTGCCCTACAGCCAGTTCGCCACCGACATGGCCAGCGGGAACGTCCCCAACTTCGTGTGGATCACTCCAAACATGTGCAGCGACACGCATGATTGTTCGGTGGCCACGGGGGACGCATGGCTGGCTCAGCAGGTGCCGACGATCCTCAGCTCCGCGGCGTGGCTGAACGGCGGCGTCCTCTTCATTACCTGGGACGAAGGCAGCACCAGTGCCGGCTGCTGCACGGACGCGACCGGCGGCCAGGTAGCGATGGTGGTCATATCTTCCCTGGGTAAGGCCGGCCTCCGGTCGAGCGTCCAGGAGACGCACTACAGCTTGCTGCGGACGATCGAGGACTCCTGGCGCCTGCCGCGGCTCAACGGTGCTGGGTGCAGCTGCACGGCGGCGATGCGCGAGTACTTCAACTAACTCCAGGCCGATTTTCAGCGACAGGCCCACGTATCCGGTGCCGATAACCGTGATGGCAGCCGTCTCTGGTGGAACGGGGGGCGTTGCGCTCCTTTCTAGGGGACACCCCGCAAGACGCGCAGGTATTCGTTATTGCTCGGATAGCCCCACCCCCACCCCTCCCGGCTAGGGGGAGGGAAAACCAAAACTCGCGCATCGGGGAGGGACATCACCCCTTCGCTAAGCTGTCCGGATGGCCGCCGTGAAGCAGGACGCCGTCCAGGAGATCAAGGACCGCCTGGACCTGGTGGACCTGATCTCGGAGCACTTGCGGCTACAGAAGGCGGGTCGCGACCTCAAAGGGCTGTGCCCCTTCCACCAGGAGAAGACTCCTTCCTTCTATGTCAGTCCCGAGAAGCAGCTATGGCATTGCTACGGCTGCCAGAAGGGCGGCGACCATTTCACTTTCATCCAGGAAATCGAGCACGTCGATTTTCTGGGCGCCCGGCGCATCCTCGCCGAGAAGACCGGAGTCGAACTGGAGGACAGCCCCGCCGGGGGTCGCCGCCGGGAGGTCCGCCGGTCCATCGCCAGCCTCAACCAGCTGGCCGCCCAGTACTTCCATTACATCCTCATGGAGAACCCCGCCGGCCAGGTGGCGCTCCGGCAGCTGGAAGAGCGCGGGGTCACCCGCAGCTCGATGGCCGAGTTCCAGCTGGGATTTGCCCCTGCTGGCGCGCATAAGGACAACCTGGTCCGTTTCCTGCGCAAGCGGGGCGTCGCGGACAGCGAGATTCTGGACGCCGGACTGGCGGTGAAACCCGAGGGGGGCGGCGAACTCTGGGACCGCTTTCGCCAGCGGATCATGTTCACCATCCACGACGAGCGCGGCGAGCTGGTGGGGTTCGGCGGCCGGGTGATCGACGACCGGCAGCAACCGAAATACTTGAACAGCCCCCAGACCGCGCTGTACGACAAGGGCCGGACGCTGTTCAACCTGCATCGGGCTCGCAAGGCGATTGCCGAGGCCCGGCATGCGGTCCTGATGGAGGGCTATTTCGACGCCATCAGCGCCTGGCAGACCGGCGTGCACAACGTGGTGACCACCTCGGGCACGGCCCTGACCGAGCACCAGGTGCGCCTGCTGAAGCGCGAGACCCAGGAGCTGGTGCTGGCCTTCGATCGCGATGACGCGGGCCGCACCGCCACCCAGCGGGCCATCGAGCTGGCCTCCCGGTTCGGGACGCGGATCAAGGTCATTCGGGTACCGCAGGGCAAGGACCCCGACGACTTCTTACGGGCCCACGCCGACGGCTGGCCGGCACTGCTGGAGCAATCCCTCCCCGAGTGGGAGTACCTGCTGCAGCAGGCGCTGGAAGGCCTGGACCTGGCCGAGGCGGACGACCGGCGGCGGGGCGCCGAGGCCGTGATCCCGGTGCTGATCAAGATCCCGGAGGCGTCGGTGCTGGAGATCTACGCCCAACAGGCGGCCGCCCTGCTCCGGATCGAGCCCACCGGGCTGCTGAAAGATGTGCAGGCGGTCCGCAGCGGCGCGGTGCCGGTGCGCCGGGTGCCCGTCGTGTCAGGTTTAGCCCAGGACCGTCCGGGGAAGCCTCCCGCCATCGCCAAGGATGAGGGGTATCTCCTGGGGTTGGTCATGGGCCGTCCCGAGCTGATCGATCAGCTGGCGCCTGAGCTCGCCACCATCGAGTTCGTCAGTCCCATCTACACGGAGTTGTTCGGCCGCCTGGGACAGCTCCACCAGGTGAACCCCAGCGCCGATCCGGTGGGGCAATTCGAGGCCTTTACCCCGGACGAGCAGCGGCTGCTGGCGCGGGCTGCCATGGCCCACTATCCCGAGTTGGAGGGGGGCAGTGCCGAGGCCCTGCGCCTGAGCCTGGCCCAATGTATCCAAACACTTAAAATAAACGCCTGCCAGCGACGGTTGAAGGTAATTGAGGCCGATTTACGTGCCGCCCGGGCGTCGGGGGACGAGAGCCGCCTCGTAAGCTTGATGGAAGAACACGACCGGCTGGCCCACCAGCGCGACGCCCTGAAGGACATGCGGTATGGCCCGAGCTAGGATGCCCGACGCCCCGCCCCGAAAGGGCGGTCCGCGCGTCCCGAAGCGGGCTGAAGACCCGCTGGTCCTGGCCGCCGAAGGCCTGATCGTCAAGGGGAAGGAACAGGGTTTCCTCACCCCGGACGACATCCTGGGGGCCTTCCCCGACGTCGAGCTCGATCCCGACCAGATCTTCCGCATCTTCAACGTGTTCAAGGAGATGGGGATCGAGGTCACCGACGGGGAGAAGGACTTCGAAGAGATCGTCGAGATCGACGATGAGCTGATCACCACCATCGAGGCCATCGACTCGGTCTCCCTGGATGACCCGGTCCGCATGTACCTGAAGGAGATCGGCCGGGTGTCGCTGCTCAAGGCCGAGCAAGAGGTGACCCTGGCCAAGGCCATTGAGGCCGGCGACGACGACGCCAAGCACAAGCTGACCGAGGCCAACCTGCGGCTGGTGGTCTCGATCGCCAAGAAGTACATCGGGCGCGGCATGTCCTTCCTGGACCTGATCCAGGAAGGCAACATGGGCTTGATCCGGGCGGTCGAGAAATTCGACTACCACAAGGGCTACAAGTTCTCCACCTACGCCACCTGGTGGATCCGGCAGGCGATCACCCGGGCCATTGCCGACCAGGCGCGCACCATCCGGATCCCGGTGCACATGGTGGAAACCATCAACAAGCTGGTGCGGGTCTCCCGCCGGCTCCTCCAGGAGCTGGGCCGGGAACCCACCGACCTGGAGATTGGCGACGAGATGGGGATCACCCCGGACAAGGTGCGGGAGATCGTGAAGGTCTCGCAGGACCCGGTCTCGCTGGAGACGCCCATTGGCGAGGAAGAGGATTCGCACCTGGGCGACTTCGTGGAGGACAAGGAAGCCACCTCACCCTCGGACGCCGCCTCGCTGACCATGCTGCGCACCGAGGTGGAGGACATCCTGGATACCCTGACCCCCCGCGAGCGCCGCGTGCTGCAGCTGCGCTTCGGCCTGATCGACGGCCACCAGCGGACCCTGGAAGAAGTGGGCAAGCGCTTCGGGGTCACCCGGGAGCGCATCCGGCAGATCGAGGCCAAGGCCCTGCGCAAGCTCCGGCATCCCAGCCGGAGCAAGAAGCTGAAAGACTATCTCGAGTAAGGCCGGGCCAGGAACGATCCTGA
The DNA here is from genome assembly GCA_035635515.1 of Candidatus Eiseniibacteriota bacterium. Taxonomy (GTDB): domain Bacteria; phylum Chloroflexota; class Dormibacteria; order CF-121; family CF-121; genus CF-121. The sequence continues at coordinate 4,221 of DASQAY010000274.1, forward strand.
AGCGGCGCTGGTACCTGTTGCCGCTCGCGCCAGTGGCCGCGGCCTACG
>DASQAY010000275.1:0-8193 GCA_035635515.1 Candidatus Eiseniibacteriota bacterium
TGGCCAGAAATTCCTGGCACCCAGCGCCCGTTGGTTCGCGCCGGTCGGACTCGCGTTGGGCATCGGCGCCTACGTGATCCTGATGATGGCGGGGCTGACGAGCGTGCTGCTGGCGGCCGCTGTGGTGATCGGCGTCGGCGCTCGGCTGGCACCCGTCGTGCGCGTTCCTTACTCACGCACCACTGCTCCGAGCGGGCTGACCCTCGGGTTTAGCTGGGCCGCGGTGTCCCTGTATGCGGGCTTCGTTTTCATTGTCGGCATGAACTGGCTGCTCCCCCTCAGCTAGCTTTTCGCCCGCGCCGTTAACCTAGAGCGGCATGCCGACCGACCCGGTCGTCCTCCTGTATGCCTGGGAGCAAGAGCCGGCCGTTGATCACCACTGCCATCCGCTGCGCCGCTGGCCGTTCCAGCTCACCGCTCTCGAGCTGCGGGCCGCCTTCACCGAAGCCATCGACCCCCGGATCCCGAAGGAGCATGTGCTGCAGACCGCCGGGTATCGCGCCGCCCTCCGGCGCCTGGGCGAGGCCCTCGGCTGCGAGCCAACCGAGGCCGGCATCCTGGACCTGCGCAACCGGGCCGAGCCGGCGGAGTTCGCGAACCGGCTTCTGGAGCGCACCAACACCGGCCTGCTGCTGCTCGATTACGGATTTAGCGGCGGCGACGCCTTCTCGCCTGATGAGCATGCCCGCGTAGTGCGCGTGCCCCAGGCCGAGATCGTGCGGGTGGAGACGGTGGCCGAGCGACTGGTCGCCAAGAGTCGCGATCCGCGCGAATGGCTGGCGACGGTCCGGGGCGCCTTGCGCAGCGCCGTGCAGGCCGGCGCGGTCGGGGTCAAGACCATCTGCGCCTATCGGGCCGGTCTTCGCCTTCGCCCGGTCGACACCGACCAGCTGGGTGTCGCGTTCACCATGCTGCGCCACAATGCAGAGCGACACGAACCCATCCGGGTAACCGGAGCAGCGCTGTGCCATGCCCTGCTGTTCGAAGCGGCGGCCGAATGCCGTGAGCTCGGCGTGCCCCTGCAGGTGCACTGCGGGTTTGGCGATCCGGATGAGGACCTGGCCGAGGCCTCGCCGCTGGGTCTCCGCCCCGTGCTGCAGGACGCGCAGTATGCCGGTCTCCGGCTGGCGCTCCTGCATTGCTATCCCTACCATCGGGAGGCCGCCTACCTGTGCGCCGTGTACCCGGACGTGTACATGGACCTGTCGCTGGCCATCCCGATGGCGGCCGATGACGGCGCGCAGGCGCTGAAAGAAGCGCTCGGGCTGTGCCCATTTTCCAAGCTGCTCTACGCCACCGACGCCACCCGCTACCCGGAGGTCTATCTGGTGGCGTCGGCGGCGCATCGCCAAGCCCTGGCCATCGCCCTGGGGGAACTGTTTGACACGGCAACGGCGATGGACGCCGGCCGCCAGGTCCTGTCGGCGAATGCCAGGCGGCTCTACCATCTCGATGCCTAGTCCAAAGACCGGCGTCATTACCGGAGAGGACGGCGTTGCCCGCTGCTGGTGGGGCACGGGGGATCCCGCGTATGAGCGGTATCACGACCTGGAGTGGGGCCGGCCGGTGGCCAATGATCGTCGCCTGTTCGAGAAGATCTCCCTCGAGGGCTTTCAGTCTGGACTGAGCTGGCTCATCATCCTCCGCAAACGGGAGAACTTCCGGAGAGCGTTCGACGCGTTTGACATCGCCGCCGTCGCGCGGTTCGATGGCCGCCGGGTGCGACGCCTGCTGGCCGATCCCGGCATTGTCCGCAACCGCGCCAAGATCGAGGCGACCGTCAACAACGCCGGCCGGTGCCTGGAGCTGATCCAGGAGTGCGGCAGTTTGGCCGCCTACATCTGGTCGTATGAGCCTGCGGCGCACTCGGACCCGCAGGGGCAGGCAACGGCGTTAAGCAAAGACCTGAAGCGACGCGAGTGGTCATTCGTCGGCCCGACCACCGTCTACGCCTTCATGCAGGCGATGGGACTCGTCAACGACCACCTGAAGGGGTGCGACTTCCACCAGGAAGTCGAGCGACTCAGGGCCGCCTTCCGCCGGCCGAAGGCTAAGCCCGGATCCACCGAGCGGACGAAGCAGATTGGGATGCGGGGCGAGATGAGCCGAAGGCGGCGACGAGCACGCGAAGGCGCGCACCCGTCGGTGCGTAACTAAGCGCGCGCAGGAGCCAACGCACGGTTCGCTCGCATCCGCGCCCGAGATGCAAGTTCGTTTCGGTGGATTCGGGCTAGCCTACGTGAGCCCGAGTGCGGGTTCGCTGTCGGCGGTGGCCTGTTCCCGACTGGCGATCCGATCCTTGAGCCACTGCAGCCGGGCCGTCGCGTCACCCAACGCGCATCGGCCGTACTTGTGCTGGAAGCCCTCCGTGTAGGCGCCGATCCCCAGGTGGGCGCAGGTCCAGGTTGGCGTCAACGGCGCGTTGGCCAGGGTAGCTGGCTGGAACTCGACCTTGTCGTAGGTCGAACACTCACTGAAATCTTCCGGGAAGGGTCGGCTGAACGGGCACGCATCGGCCGGCAGGGTCCCCACACTATCACCCTAGGTCGGGCCAAAAACCTCGTCAAACGTCCCAATTCAGCGTCCTATTCGACCGGGACTTCTGCGGAGGGCCTCAGGCGGCCGCCGTGTCCGCCTGTCCAGCGGGTCGCCACACCGGGTGACTGAACCAGCGTTCAATCTCCTCCGCCGGGAGGGGCCGGCTGATGAGGAATCCCTGCGCCGTTTCGCACTTGCAGGCGATCAACATCTGCCGGGTGGCCTCATCCTCGACGCCCTCCGCCACCACCTCCAACCCCAGGCTGTGGCCCAGTTCGACCATGGCGCGCACGATGGTGGCGCTGCCGGAGTCTGTCGCCATCTGGCCGACCAGGGATCGGTCGATCTTGAGCTCCTGCACACGCAGGCGCTGCAGGTATGCCAGGGATGAATAGCCGGTCCCAAAGTCATCGATGGCAAACCGAATGCCGAGCTGCTGCAGGCGGGTCATGGTCTCCAGCACCCGGGCCGGTTCGGCCATCACGGCGGTCTCGGTGATCTCCAGCTGCAGGCAGTGTGGGTCGACGGCGAACGACCGCAGCCGCTCGGTCAGGGTGGCGACGAACTCAGGATCCAGGAGATCCCGCATCGAGAGGTTGACCGCCACCGGGATGGCCTTTCCGCTCCGTTGCCAGGCGCGGATGTCCTGGAAGACACGCTCGAGCACGCAGGTGGTCAAGCGTTTGATCAGCCCGCTGCGCTCGGCCAGCGGGATGAACTCGGCGGGCGGAACCCAGCCGCGCTGCGGGTGATGCCAGCGCGCCAGGGCCTCCAGTCCGACCAGCCGGCCCTCCGTCAGGTTGACCTTGGGTTGATAAAAGACGGAGAGCTCACTGCGCTCCAGCGCCAGCCGCAGGTCCGCCATCAGGACGATGCGCTTGGCATCGTAGGGGTCCTCCGCCGGGCTGTAGACGGCGTAGCTACTTCCCGACTTCTTGGCCAGGTACATGGCCACGTCGGCCCGCTGCAGCAGCTCTTCGGCGCCGGTCCCATGCAGTGGGAAGGCCGCGATGCCGATGCTGGCACGGACATCGAGCAGCTGGCCTTCCACGGCCACCGGTTGCTCCAGGGCGCGCAGGATGGCCTGTGCGATCCGGACCGCCTCGTCCAGGCCGGCGCCGGGCAAGAGGGCGGCGAATTCGTCGCCGCCCAGCCGAGCCACGGTGTCCCCCTGGCGAAGCTGGTCGCGGACGCGAGGACCGACCAGGCGCAGGACCGCGTCCCCGGCCTGGTGACCAAAGCTATCGTTGATCTCTTTGAAGTTGTCCAGGTCCATCAGGAGCAGCGTCACGTCCGTACCGCCGCCGGCCGCCGTCTGGATCGCCTCGGCCAGCCGCTGCCCCAGGAGCACGCGGTTGGGAAGATCGGTCAGGCTGTCCGAGGTGGCCTGGTGCTCCAGCGCCCGCCGGGCTCGCTCGCGCTCCACCACTCGGCCCAGCTGCAGGGCCACGTGCTCCAGCGTCTGGATCAGCTCCGGGTCGGTCGCAATCGCGCCGTAGGCAAAGAATTCGATCACCGCGACCAGGTCGGTTCCCATGCGGACCGGAATGGCCACCGCACCGTTGAGCCCGGCCGCGCGGGCGACATCTCGGCGGAGAAATCCCTCGATCGTATCCAGGTCACTGACGGTGGTGGTCCGCCGGGACGCTAACGCCCGGCCCACCAGGCCTTCACCCGACCGGACCTGGTGGGCTTCGGTCAGCGCCCGGAGCGGCGCGAAGCGCTGGTCATCGAGATGCCAGATGCCGGAATCCTCGAGTTGGCTGGATCGATCGCCGGCCACCATAAACACATGCCCCACCGGCCAGCCCAGGCTGGCACAGATTTCGTCCACGCCGACCTGCATGGCCTCGGCGACGTGGGTGGCACGGTTGGCCGCTTCGGCGACCACGGCCGTCAGCCGCGTGAACTCCTCCGTACGCTTCAGGGACGAGATGTCGACCAAGACCCCACGAAGGGTCACCGCCTGGTCTCGCTCCACGAGCACCGAATAATGATCTCGGACCCAGATGGTCCGGCCGTCCGCCGCGAGCATGCGGTACTGCGACTCGCCAGAACCCTTGCGCGCCACCACCGCATCCGAGTACGAGGCGGCGACGGCCCGATCGTCCGGGTGGATATGGGAAAGCCAGAAACCGGGCTCCCGCAGCCAGCGCTCCACCGGATACCCGAGCATGGCCTCCGCCTTCTTGCTGACAAACGTCAGCTGCCGGCCCGGCAGCGATTGTTCCCAGACCAACCCGTCGATCGTGTTCACCAGGTCTTCGTAGGAGCGCTGCGAAGCCTGCAGCTCTCCCGCCGCCCTCTGCTCCCGCAGCCGTAACTGCCTTTGTTCGAGGGCGTTCTGCACCGCGGTCCCCAGCCGCCCCAGTCGATCCTTCAGCACGTAGTCCACCGCGCCCTGGCGGACCACCGTTGCCGCCGCATCTTCCCCGATGGCGCCTGACACGACGATGAATGGGATGTCGAGACCTCGCTCCCGAAGGATGCGCAGCGCCTGCCGCGCATCGAACTGCGGCTGGTAGTAGTCGGCCAGGATCAGGTCCAGATCCGGACGCAGGTGCTGCCGGAAGCCCGCTTCGTCATCGACTCGCACCCACTCCGGCTGGTAGCCGGCCCGGCGCAGCTCGTGCAGGGCCAGCTCGGCGTCGACCTCCTTGTCCTCCAGGATCAGGAGCCGGAGCGGTGTTGTCCCCATAGTCGGTCGAAAGGTTCAACGTGACGCTGGATGATGTCCCCGTGCCTAGGCATCAGTTCTCCCTCTTCTCTTGGAGTCCCGCCCCGTCGCGGCGGGCGTGCAACTCTTCCTCCTCTCTTGAGGCGGAGGGTCAGAGTCGTGAGTTCTTCCGATTCTCCTCCCCCTTGCGGGGGAGGGTAGGGTGGGGGGTCTCAAAGACCGCTTTCGAGCCGCCCGCTGTCGACGTCGCAGACTTGTTACGGCCAGCCTGCCTTCCTTGACCTCACTCACAGTTGCACTGACACGCGATGGCTGCTCTTCTCCAGGTCCTGCAGGCGGCTACCGCGGCCGGGTTTGTGGCGATTGGCGCCCTGGCACTCAAGGATTGGCTCGGGCGGCGTGACCCGGGACGTGGCTACCTGGCGCTGGCGGTCGGTTGCCTAGGCATTGTCTCGGCCATGGGCCGCCTGACTCCGGAACTCCCCCCGTCCCTACGCTGGGCCTTCAGCGACCTGAGTCTTGCGATCTTTCTGATGTCGGGGCTGGCCCTGCTGCTCTTTCGCGACACCGTCATTCCGCTCGGCCGCCGGGTGAAAACCTCAGCCGTGGCGATCACCGGCGTGGTGGCGGTGGCGGCCGCCGCGGTGCAGCTGCCCTCCGGAACCTCGCCCCAGTACTCGCCGCTGCAGTACGGCGTGGTCCTGGCCCTGGTGCTCGTCTGGTGCCTCAGTGTCGGGGAGCCGAGCGTCCGCATGTGGTTGGTGTCGCGACACCAGCCGGCCGTGCAGCAGGCTCGCCTGCGCGCGCTGAGCGTCGGGTACGGCGGGATCGTCGCCATCCTGCTGAGCGCCGTGTTTGCCGGGTCGGCGGCCACGGCCCCCGCGGTCCAGCTCGGCTTCGCCCTGGCGGCCCTGGCCATGGTCCCCGTGCTGTACGCCGGCTTCGCTCCGCCCGGCTGGCTGCGCCGCGTCTGGCGACGCCGGGAAGAAGAGCTGTTCCAGCAGGCCACCCGCGACCTCCTCATCTTTTCGCCGGACACGACTACCCTCGCCACCAAGGCGCTGGAGTGGGCGCTGCGCATGGCCGGCGCCAAGCAAGGGTTCATTGCCTTCCCACAGACGACGATCATCGCCAGGCACGCCATTGCCGCCGAAGAGGCGGCCCGATTCTGCGGCGAAATCGGGAACCAGGCTGGAATCCGGCTCCTCCGATCGGGGCGGGGCGCGACCCAGACCGCCATCGCCAGTCCACTGGTCACGGGCAAAGCCACCGGCATGCTGGTGCTGCTGGCTGGCCCGTTCACACCCGTCTTTGGCGCCGACGAGGTTTCCTGGATCGGTCAGTACGCGACCCTGATGGCGACCGGCCTGGAGCGGGTGGCGCTGGTCGAGGAGATGGCTGGCCTGAATCAGGAGCTGGCCGGGACCGTGGGCAAGATTACGGCGCAGAAAGCAGAGCTGGAAGCGGCCAACCGCGAGTTGGAGGCGTACTCGTACACGGTCTCCCACGACCTGCGCGCGCCGTTGCGGGCCATCAACGGATTCACCGCGATCCTTTTCGACGAGCACGCGGCTGAACTCTCCGAAGCCGCCAAGGACTACCTGGGGCGGGTGCACGAGAGCGGAAAACATATGGGCGAGTTGGTGGACGATCTGCTGGCCTTCTCCCGGCTGGGCCGTCAGCCCATGCGAAAGCAGTCCGTGAATACCACCGAGGTCGCCGGAAATGCCTGGACGCAGGTGAGTGAGGGGCTGGAGGGGCGCCAGGTCACCATCCACATTGGCGACCTCCCTATCTGCGAGTCCGACCCGATCCTGCTGGAGCAGGTCTTCGTCAATCTCCTGAGCAACGCCGTCAAGTACTCGCGTCCCCGCGAGGTCGCCTTGATCGACGTGGCGGCCGAGGTCAAGGCAGGGCAGACCATCTATTCCGTACGCGACAACGGCGTCGGATTCGACATGCAGTACGCGGATCGGCTGTTCAGGGTCTTTCAGCGGCTGCATCGCGCGGACGAGTACGAGGGCACCGGCGTCGGGCTCGCCACGGTGCACCGGATCGTGGAGCGACACGGCGGGCGAGTCTGGGCGGAGGCGGCACCCGGCAAAGGCGCGACCTTCTACTTCACACTCAAAGGAGCACCCGAATGGCAAGCAGCGGCGGCTTAGAGATCCTGCTGGTCGAGGACAACGCGAACGACGAGATGCTGACCCTTCACGCCTTCAAGAAACACAACCTGACGAACCGGGTGCACGTCGTCCGCGACGGGGCCGAGGCGCTCGAGTTCGTCTTCTGTACGGGGAGGTATGCGGAGCGCCATATCGGCGATTTGCCGAAGGTCATCCTTCTGGACATCAAGCTGCCGCTGGTCGACGGCCTGGAGGTCCTGCGTCGGATCAAAGGCGACCCCCGCACGCGTACCACGCCGGTGGTCATGCTCACCTCGTCGCGGGAGGAAAGCGACCTGGTGGAGAGCTATCGCCTGGGCGTCAACAGCTACATCGTCAAGCCGGTGGACTTCGAGCAGTTCACGGAAATGGCCCGCGCGCTGGGGATGTACTGGCTCCTCCTGAATAAACCATCAGCCAACGCCGCTGCTTAGTCTGCCCCTCCCCGTCCGGGAGGGGCAGGGGAGGGGCGCCATGTTTCCCTCCCCCTGCTTAGTTGTCCCCTTTGTGGCCGAGCCCGAATTCGGGCTGAATATGAGCCGACTCGTCCTGAAGGACTGACCAGCTCCCCTCCGTTACACCGGCAGCCACCCGGCTGGTCTTGGCCTGGGCGGCGGGGAGGATCGCATGAGAGGGACCTGGCCTCGCTCGATTCTGCGCGTCGGAGTGACGGCCGGCCTTAGCGCGGCCGTGGTGTTGCTCAGCACGTCGACGCCCGCGCGGGCGCTCGCCTCGGGTGATGACTATCCGTATCGCGGCACCGTCAACCGCCTGGATGCATTCGGCTTCTACACCGGCTACTGCGCGTCCTTT